>JAFSCW010000129.1 GCA_017436605.1 Clostridia bacterium
CCCCGACTCCGACCCCGACGCCGACTCCGACCCCGACGCCGACGCCGACCCCGACGCCGACTCCGACCCCGACGCCGACCCCGACGCCGGAGCCCACGGCCACCCCGACCCCGGAACCCACGGCTACTCCGACTCCGGAGCCCACGGCTACTCCGACCGCCGAGCCCACGGCCACTCCGACTCCGGAGCCCACGGCTACTCCGACCGCCGAGCCCACAGCCACCCCGACACCGGCGCCCACGGCCACTCCGACTCCGGAACCCACGGCCACCCCGACTCCGGAACCCACGGCCACCCCGACCGCCGAGCCCACGGCCACCCCGACTCCGGAACCCACGGCCACCCCGACCGCTGAGCCCACGGCTACCCCGACCGCTGAGCCCACGGCTACCCCGGAACCCGTTCAGGAGGGCATGAACCTCTGGTGGCTCATCCTGATCCTCATCATTCTGCTGATCCTCATCGCAGCGTTTGTGATTATCAAGATGCTGCGCAAGTAAGCAAAGCTTCATCGCCCCTCTCCGGCAGGAGAGGGGCTTTTCTTTGTCCGTCCTGCCGCCGCGCATGAAATCCCTTCCAGCCTCATACCCTGAAAGGACCATAGGGAGGGATGTCTTTGAACGCTTCCAGAACGCTTTTCCCGGGCGCCATGGGCCCCGACGGCTTCATCTCCTGCTTTGCGCATCTGATGCCCGAGGAGCAGATACGCCGCTGTCTGATTCTCAAGGGCGGCCCGGGCGTCGGCAAATCGACCTTCATGCGCCGGATCCACGCCAGCCTCTGCGCCGGAGGAGAAGCCTCTTCGCTCTACGTCTGTTCCGGCGATCCGGACAGCCTGGACGCCGTCGCCGTGCCGCATGCCGGCCTCGTCGTGCTCGACGGCACGGCCCCGCACGTCGTCGATCCCAGGATCCCCGGCGCGCGGGACAGCATCATCAACCTCGGCCAGTGCCTGAACGAGGAAGCCATGCGTCCGCGCCTTTCTCCAATCCGCGTCTGCATGGATGATCACGCCGCCTGCACGCGGCGCGCCCGAAGCGAAATGCGCGCTGCCGCAGCCATCCGCGCAGAATGTGCCGAGACCATCCGCGCCTGCATAGACGAGCGCAGGCAGGCGCGCATGACCAGCGCGCTGATCGCCTCCGTGCTCGATGCGCCGCAGCAGGCCGCCCAGCCGCGCGCCGTCCGGCCGGTCATCACCGATGCGCTCACGCCCAAGGGCGTGCTCTGCCTGATCGGAGAATCCGCATATGGCCGCGTCATCCGGCTCGCCGTGCGGGATCTCATGGACGCAGGCGACGTGCTGCGCCGGGTGAGCGCGGCGGTATCGGCGGCCGGCTACGCGGTCGAGGAGCATCTTTCGCCCTTCCTGCCGGGCAGCCTGCTGCATCTCGGCATTCCCGCGCTCGATACGCTGATCACCACAAGCGATCTGATTCCCGCCGAGCAGACGTTTGACCTGTGCGCCTGTCTGCCCCATGCCGCGCTCCTGCGCCGGGAATGTGCGCTTGAGCAGGGCGCTGCCTCCGTGCGCACGCATACGCAGCGGGCCGTCACCGCGCTCCAGCAGGCCGGGCAGCTGCATGACGAGCTGGAAACCTTCTATGTCCCGAATATGGACTTTGCCCGCTGGCAGCAGATTCTGGACGAAACGCTTTCTTCGCTTGCCTGAAACATTTAAAAAAACGCGTCCGCGCTCCCCAGCCGGGAAAACGCGGACGCGCAGACATTTATACATTTTTGATGACCCGAAGATAGATCCGCCGCAGGAACATCACGCTGAGCGCCAGCGAGAAAACCTCCGCGATCACAAACGAATACCAGACCAGCGTCACGTCGCCCGTGATCCTCCCGATTGCAAATGCGCAGGGAATCAGCACGACCAGCTGACGGACGAGGGAATTGATCATCGAATAGATGCTGTAGCCAAGCGCCTGGAACACCGTTCCGCAGCCAATGCAGAAGCCCGCCACCGGGAAGCTCAGTGAGATGATCCTCAGCGCAGGCACGCCGATGCGGATCATCTCCTCCGACGCGTCAAAGATCGACAGCAGCGGCACCGTCGCCGTATGGAAAATCACCATGCCGCAGGAAAGGATGACCATCGCAGCGGCGATCGAATAGCGGATCGCCTGCATCATCCTGTCCGCGCGGCGCGCGCCGTAGTTATAGGCGACGATCGGCACCGTGCCGTTGTTCATGCCGAAGACCGGCATGAACACAAAGCTCTGAAGCTTGAAATACACGCCGAACACCGCAACCGCCGTCGAGGAGAACGCGATGAGAATCTGGTTCATCAGGAAGGTCATCACCGAGCCGATGGACTGCATGATCACCGACGGCACACCGATCCTGAGAATCCGTCCGATCGTCTCCCTGTGCGGCCTGAAGCCCTTCATCGACAGCGGCACCTCGGGGTTTTTGCGCAGGCAGAGATAGCAGCCCGTCGCCGCGCCGGCCCACTGGCCCAGGATCGTCGCCAGCGCCGCGCCTGCGACGCCCATCTTCGGAAAGCCCAGCAGACCAAAGATCAGGATCGGGTCGAGCACGATGTTGATCACAGAGCCGACCAGCTGGCTGATCATGGTATACACCGTCTTGCCCGTGCTCTGCAGCAGGCGCTCAAAGAAGATGCCCATAAACAGGCCGACGGAGCCGACGGTAACGATGGTCGTATACGTCACGCCGCTTTCCACAATCTCCGCGATGTCCGTCTGCGCCTGGAAGTAGATCCGCGTACAGCAGACGCCCACGAGCATAAACGCCGCCGTGCAGATCAGCAGCAGGAACACGCCGTTGGCCGCGCTCCTGCGCACGGCCTCGTGATCCTTCGCGCCCAGCGCACGGGACACCACGGCATTGAGGCCCACGCCCAGACCGGCGGAAATCGCGACCATCAGGTTCTGTACCGGGAACGCCATACTCAGCGCTGTCAGCGCGTTTTCGCTGATCCGCGCGACAAACATCGAGTCCACAATGTTGTACAGCGCCATGACCAGCATGGACGCCATCATCGGCAGGCTCATGCTCAGCAGCAGCCGTCCGACAGGCATAACCCCCATTTTGTTTTCCTTATTCATATTCAACCTCCGCCGGATGCAGAAAGAACAAAAAGCAGCTGTGCATCATACCGCACAGCTGTATATTGTAAGGTCTCCCGTATGCGCTTGTCAACAGGACTTTCCTTAAAGCGTTCTGGATACCAGATCGGCGACGGAGACGATCTTCCTGCAAAAAGCATATTCCGGCCTGTTTTCGGCATAGTCGATCGCATATGCGCAGGCGGCGGCTGCGCCGAGCGCCAGCGCATCCTCGTCCAGATCAAATTCCGGCGTATGGTGATTCGCGCCGCAGCCCTTCTTTTCGTTGCGGATGCCGGTGAAGCTCAGCACGCCGGGCCACAGCTTCAGGTATGCGCTCATGGATTCCGACGCCATCCACGGCACACAGGCCGTCACGGCGTCCTCGCCGAGCGCCCCGCCAATCGCCCGGCGTGCATGGGCGGCCGCCTGCGGATCGTTGGCCGTTTCATAAATCGGCTTGCTGAAATGATCGAGCGTGTATTCGCAGCCATGCACAGCGCAGGCGTGATCGATCACCGCGCGCAGCCCGCTGGCAAAGCGCTCCGCCGCGCCTGCCGTGTCGTAGGTGCGCACCGTACCCGCAAAGCGCAGGCTGCCGGGAATGATGTTCTGCTGCTCGCCCGCATGGACAAGACCCAGCGAGTAGGTCAGCACGCTGTCCGGCTCGGCCACACGCATGCGCAGCGCGCTGGCCTGCTGATGAATATCGCAGAAGCAGTCGATCGGGCTGCACGCCAGATCCGGCCGGGAGCCGTGGCCTCCCCTGCCCCTGATCGTCACATCGAACCCAAAGCCGCCCGCCATGACCACACCGTCCATGACCGCGATCTTCCCCGCCGGGATATCCCAGCGGACATGCGTCGCATAGCAGGTGCCGACACTGAAGTTTTCCTCAATATACGGCAGAAGGTTCTCGATAAAACCCTTTCCGCCCTTCTCCTCGCCCTGCTCAAAGACAAACAGCGCGTTCATCGGCGCCTCGGAAGCGGCCAGCGCGCGCGCTGCGCAAAGCAGCATCGCGGTATGCGCGTCGTGCCCGCAGGCATGCATCACGCCGGGATTCTTCGATACACACGCGCGCAGCTCCAACAGATTCCTTTCGCTCTCCTGAATCGGCAGCGCGTCGACGTCCGCGCGCAGCAGCACATACGGCGCATCCCCGGCGCGATTCATAACGCCGATCACGCCGCCGCTGGGAACGACGTGCAGCCGGAAGCCAAGTTCCTCCAGCGCGCGGCTGACAAAGGCGATCGTCTGCGTCTCCGCGCCGGAAAGCTCCGGGTGCTCATGCAGATAGCGCCTGTCCTCAAGCATCTGCTGCACATACGGCCTGATCATTCCAAGAATATCCATATCGGTCCCCCTCGTGAAAAGAAAGAGCCGGGCAGAAACGCCCGGCCCCTTGATTTAATACAGCAGCAGATACAGCAGCATCGCACACAGGCCAAGGCCGAACAGCAGCAGGCCGTAGCTCATCGTATGCGTCATCTTGCGCACGGCGTGCATGATCGCATCCCACCATCCGGCGAGCATGCCGGTAAAGTGATGCGTATGCGGATGGCCCGCAAGGAGCGTTTTGTTGAGCAGCTCCGCAAGGCCGTCGGCCGTCTGTCCGACGGCGTCGGTCAGGAAGTTGCCGATCTGGACCTTCTGCGTATAGCGGCGCACGGCCAGCACGCTGCGCGCAAAGAGCAGCGCAAGCTCGTCCGCGATGTCGCCGAACGCCTTCGCCACGACCGCGCCCACAAACGACAGGCAGCGCAGCGCAGGCCAGTAGATCCTGTTTTCGAGCTTTTCCTCGTTGCCGATCTGCGCGATGACGCCGCCGATTTCAAACAGCTTCGCGATCGCCGGACGATAGAGGCGATCCTCCATGTCCACATGCGCCGGCCAGAGATCGACATACTCGCGCACGCCGGTCTCCTTGCTCATCAGCTTCGTGCGGATCACAAACAGATACACGACGAGGCCAATGCCCAGCGAGATACACGCGCCCTTCAGGTTGACCCATGCGTAATACTCAACGGCATGCTCCGGCACGCCGGCATGCAGGAAGCCGCCGGCGAAATCCGCAATCCTGTCCATCGTCAGGTTCGGCACGGCGCCCAGCAGCGGCACGAGCACCGCGCTGGCCATCAGCGCGAGGGCGGAAAGCCCGTTCATGTAGCAGCGCTTCTTCGCGTCGTGGAAGACCTGCTCGGAGGGATTCTTCTCCCAGAACAAACAGATGTAGAGCTTGATCATGTACGCGCCCGTCAGGCCGCCGGAGAACAGGTAAATCCATTCCGCAGCGGAATACAGGGTCGCCAGGCCGGTCATGCCGTCATGCGTGAGCAGATGGACATACTCGACGATGCTCTCGTGGATCAGCGTCTTGGAGACATAGCCCGAGAAGCCCGGCACGCCCATCAGGCCGAAAGCGCCCATCAGGAACGCGATATGCAGCAGCGGCTTGCCGCGGCCGAAGCCGCGCACGTCGTTCAGGTTCAGCTTATGCAGGTTCATGTACACCACGCCGGCGGCCATGAACAGAATCAGCTTGAACAGCGAATGATTGACCATGTACAGCAGCGCGCCGCGCGCGGCCAGGGCGTTGTGATGGCCCAGCAGGCAGCTCATGGCGATGCCGGTGAGGATGAAGCCGATCTGCGACATCGAGGAGCAGGCGAGCGTGCGCTTGAGATTCACGGAGAACACCGCCAGCACCGCGCCGCCGAGCATCGTGATCAGCGCGAGGACGAGAAGCATGTTGCCCCACGCCTTGCTCTCGCGGAAGATGTTCGCGGAGACGACGATGATGCCGAAGATGCCCGACTTGGTCAGGATGCCGGAGAGCAGCGCAGACGCCGGAGCCGGAGCCACCGGATGCGCCTTCGGCAGCCAGATGTGCATCGGGAACATGCCCGCCTTCGCGCCGAAGCCGCACAGGATACACAGGCTTGCCGCCCAGAGCGCGCCGCGGCTCTGGCAGGCCTCAGCCGCGTGATGCAGCTCACTGATTGTGAGCGTGCCCAGCTGCATATACAGGACGAACAGGCCCACGAGCATGACCATGCCGCCGATGATCGCCACCGCCAGATACGTTTCCGCCGCGCGGAGCGCGCCCGGCGTCTCGTCGTGCGCGACCCACGTATAGGACGTGAAGGACATGATCTCAAAGAAGATGAACGTGGTGAACAGATCGCTGGAAAGGAATACGCCCAGCGTCGCGCCCAGCGTCATCAGGAAGAACATGTAGTAGCGGTTGCGGTTGTGGTAATGATGCGCAAAGTACTCGCGGCTGAGCATCGAGGTCGCCAGCCACATCACCCCGCCCACCAGGGCATACAGCGCGCGGAAGCCGTCCAGCTCGAAATGCAGCCCCATGCCGCAGAAATACGGGATATCCAGCACATACGCCTCGCCCCGCAGGACGCCCAGCAGCGCTATGACGACGACCGCCAGCTCCGCCAGACAGGCGCCGATCACAAAGCTGTCGCGCGCACGCTTATCCCTGCGGCCGATCGCATAGGAGACAAACGCCGCAGCCATCGGGAAAAAGACCAGAAATGCCAGCATTCTTTTCTTCCTCCCTTTCTCAGATCACGCCGGCGGCAACCGTCGCCAGCTTGAGCACAATGTCATTGGAGAACACGCCGCACAGGATGATCGCCGCAGTCAGAATCGCCAGCGGCAGCTTCATCTTCCAGGTCGGATCGTAGTTCTTTCCTTCGATCAGGCCTTCCGTATCCTCCAGCGGACGGAAATGCATGAAGAACGATACGCTCATCAGGTAGATCGCCGTGAGAACCGCGGAGATGAGAATCGCCGCCACGCCGACATAGCCCATGACATAGCCGCTGCTGACCGCCGCCGTGCCGATCATCCATTTGCTGACAAAGCCCGGCAGCAGGGGCGTGCCCATCAGCGCCAGCGCGCCGACGGTATACACCGCGCAGGTGAACGGCATCACATTGGAGAAGCCGCGCAGGCTTTCGATCTGGGTCTTATGCGTCTTCATCAGCACAGCGCCGGCGCAGAAGAACAGCGTGATCTTGATCAGCGCATGGAAGACCATGTGCGCGAGCGCCGCCGTAAGGCCCTCCGCCGTCATCAGGCAGGCCGCCAGAACGATGTAGGACAGGTTGGAGATCGTCGAATACGCGAGACGGCGCTTGAAGTGATGCTCGCGCACGGCCATCGTGGAGCCGTACACGATCGTCGCCACAGCCAGCGCCATCGCGATATGCTGGGCCCATGTGCCGCGCAGCAGCTGCGCGCCGAAGCTGAAATAGGTGACGCGCATGATCGCAAACACGCCGGACTTGACGACCGCGACGGCATGCAGCAACGCCGTAACCGGCGTCGGCGCGACGGAGGCGCGCGGCAGCCAGGCATGCATCGGGAAGATCGCCGCCTTGACGCCGAAGCCCGCAAACGCGCTCAGATAGCCGATGCGCAGCAGCAGCGGATGCTCCTGGGCGAACGCCTCGGAAAGCACGCCGCCCATCGCGAACGCGCCGCCCTCGCCGAAAGCGACGATGATCATCACGCCCACGAAGCCGACAGCCGCGCCGAAGAACGAGTACTTCATGTACTGGTGTCCGGCTTTCACGGCTTCGCGGCTCGTGCCATGCATGACCAGCGGCATCGTGCACAGCGTCAGGAACTCATAGAAGATGTACATCGTCATGATGTTCGCCGCCGTGGAGATGCCCAGCGTCACGCCGTAGGTAATCGTATACAGCGCAAAGAAGTGGTTTTCGCCGCCCTCGTGCTCCATGTATTCAAAACCATAGAGCGCAGCCAGCGGCCAGAGGAAGGCGACCAGCGCCGTAAAGACGCCGCCGAGCCCATCAATGGCAAAGGCGATGGGCATATCCTTCATGAGCATGAAGGCGATCGCAGGCTCCTTGCTGCCGGAGGTCAGGCAATACAGGACGATCAGCGAGGTCGCAATCGTCACGCCCTCGACCAGAATCTCGCGCGTCGCGCGGGATTTCGGCCTCAGCCCGAGCAGCAGCAGACCGGCCACGATCGGAAGAAATACCGCAAGGCAAAGCATAGCAATTCTCTCCTTACAGGATGGCCGCTGCAGCAGCAGCGATCACATGGGTCAGCGGCTGGGACAGCACGCCGCAGAGGATCACACACGCGGCAAGCACGATCATCGGAACGGTCATCAGCTTGCCGGGTTCCTTGTTTTCCAGGTTCGCATAGTCGAAATCGCTGCCCGGGAAGAAGCCGTTGATCGTCAGCTGGAGCAGGTAGGCGGCGGTCAGCAGGGCGGAGATGATCAGCACGATCGGACCGACGACGCCGAACACGCCCACGCCGGCGTCCATCGCGCCGGTCGCCAGCTGCCACTTGCTCACAAAGCCGCCCGTCGGCGGGATGCCGATCAGGCCGAGGGACGCGATGGTCCAGCACCAGATGGTGATGGGCATCTGCTTGCCGATGCCGCGCAGATCGCGGACATAGGTCTTGTGCGTCTGATGGATGATCGCGCCGGCGGAAAGGAACAGGCCGTCCTTGATCGTGGAATGCGCGATCACGTGCAGAATCGCGCCGGCGAAGGCGACCGGATGCAGGCAGGCCAGACCGAAGAGCACGTAGCTGACCTGGGATACGGTGGAATACGCAAGGCGCTTCTTGAGCAGCGGCTCGCGATAAGCGAGCATGGAGCCCATGAACACGGTGATCAGCGAGAGCGTCAGGAACGCCGTCTGCACCCAGGTGCCGCGGATCGTATCCGCGCCGACGAGGAAATACACCACGCGGATGACGGCGAGCACGCCGGCCTTGGTGATCACGCCGGAGAGCACGGCGGAAGCCGGAGCCGGAGCGACCGGATGCGCCGTGGGCAGCCAGCCATGCATCGGGAACATGCCGGCCTTGGTGCCAAAGCCCATGATGACCAGGAACGCGATGACCAGCAGGCCGCCGGCCGCGCCCTCGGCGGTCGCGATGCCGCCGGGCGTGAAGGTCACGCTGCCCAGATAATGATGGAAGAAGAAAATGCCCAGCAGACCCAGCATCGCGCCGAAGATCGAGTAGATCAGGTACTTGATGCCGGCGGCCACGGCCTGCGGCGTGCGCTCATGGACGACCATCGGCACGGACAGCAGGGTCATCAGCTCGTAGAAGATGTACAGCGTCACCATCGAGCCCGCATAGCACTGGCCGATGAGCGCGGAGAGTACGGTCATGAAGAACGCCTGATAGGAACGCTCGTGCGCGTCATGGCCCATGTACTCCAGCGCAAACACGCCGGAGAGCAGCCACATCGCGCTCATCAGCACCGCAAAGATGCTGCCGATCAGATCAATATGGAAATACACGGACAGGGTCGGGGTCATGTACAGGAGCGTAGCCTCCTGTCCCTGCGCGGTGCACAGGGCGATCACCATCGCCAGTTCGATCGCCAGCGCGCCGCAGTTGAGCCTGGCGCGCAGGCCGCGGTCTTCCTTCGCCGCCGGCAGGAACCAGACGGCCAGACCGGCCAGCGCCGGCCAGAAGATCGCCAGAATCATCAAAGCAGTCACGGTTATTTTCCTCCTTCAATCCTCTTAAGCAAAGCGCGTCAGACCCTCGGCCAGCGCCGTCAGAATCGGCTGGGACAGAACGCCCATCACCAGATTCAGCGCGATCAGGCCGATCAGACCGACCACCGTGTAGCGGTTCTTGCGCACGGTCGGCGGCAGAACCTCGTCGCCCTCCTTGGTCGGGGTGAACAGGTTCACCGCCGTACCCAGGAAATACACGGCGTTGAGCAGCGTGGAAATCGCCACGGTGCCCAGCACCAGACCCATGTGACGTCCTCCGACGTCGATGGCCGCCTGCACCAGCGTGACCTTGGTCATGAAGACGCTCAGCAGCGGGATGCCGGTCAGGTTGATCGCGCCCAGCGAGAACGCCAGCGCCAGCAGCGGCGAATGATAGAACGCGCCGCGCAGATTCTTTCTCAGGTGCGTGCCGCCGCAGGCGTCATCCATCTCCGCGCAGGAGATGAACAGCATGGACTTCGTCGCCGCGTGGGCAGCCATGTGCCACAGCGCACAGACGATGCCGATCTCACTGCGCAGGCCCAGCGCCGTAAAGATGTAACCGATCTGCGCGACGGACGAATAGGCGACCATCATGCGGGTGGTCTTGGCGCGCACGGCGCTGACCGAGCCCATGATCATGCCCATCAGGCCGAAGATGAACAGCACGTCAAGCACGCCCATCGAGCAGATGACGTCAAAGCCGATGACGCGCACATACACCTTGATCAGCAGGAAGATATAGCCCTTGGAAACGAGGCTGGAAAGCATCGCCGCGACAGACGGCGTCGCGTTGGAATACGCGCCCGGCAGCCATTTTTCAAACGGATACAGCGCGCTCTTGAGCGCAAGGCCCACGGTGATGAGGGCCACGACGATCGTCAGCGGAACCTTGTATTCGCCCGTTTCGACGAGCACCGCCACGCTTTCGCGGATGTTTTCCATCAGCAGATGGCCGGTGATCGAATACAGCAGCACGATGCCGAACAGGAAAAGGCTCGAGCCCAGCAGGTTCATGATCATGTAGCGCACGCCGGCGACGAGGTTGCGTCCCTTCTGGCGCATCATGACCAGGCCCGCAGCCGCCAGCGTGTTGATCTCGATGAACACGTAGGCGGTGAACAGGTCGTTGGTGTAAACCAGCGCCTGCAGCGCGAGGAACAGAAGATCGACCAGGATGCAGTAGATGTTGTACTTGCTGCGCTCGATCTCGCGGATGCTGGGCAGCATACCGCCCAGGAACGAAAAGAGAATCACGACGCAGAAGACCATCATCATGGTCGTCTCCAGCACGCCGACGCGGATCTCATTGCCCCACGGCGCGGGGAAATGGCCCATCATGTACACGTAGCTGTCGCCCGTACTGAGCGTATAGACCATCACCGCCGCGGTCATCACCGTGACCACGCTCAGCATCATGATCGTGAGCCTGCGCGCGTTGCGTCCGCTGAGCACGGAGGTTACCACCGCGCAGATCAGCGTCAGCAGGATCGTCATGAAGGGGAAGTTCTGAACGAAGAGCATCAGACCTCCTCCTTTCCGGCCAGCGCGATGATCTCATCGAGGTTCAGCGTATGGTAGCGATAATACAGCCGGACGGCCAGTGCGAGCATCAGCGCCGTCACGCTGACGGAAACGACGATGCCCGTGAGGACCAGACCCGCAGGAATCGGGTTGATGTACGCCTCCACGGACTGCACGCCGCCCGCCACGATCGGCGCCTTGCGGCCTTCGATATAGCCCTGAGAAGCCAGGAACAGGAAGATTGCGGCGTCCATCATGTCCATGCCGATGATCTTCTTGATCAGGTTCTTGTGGAGCATCATCGTGGAAAAGCCGATACAGAAGAGAATAATCGCGGCTGTTTCTTCGTAATTGACAAGCAACTGCATCTTACAGCTCTCCTTTCCGGAATACCGCGTAGAAGCAGTACATCGTACAGGTGACGACGAAGCCCACGCAGATATTCAGCACGAGAATCAGGCCGCTGGAGAGGATCGCGCCGGGCGTTCCCAGCGGGATCACGCTGGGGATGTGGTTCGCGCCGGTAAAGAACGAATAGCACTTGCTGCATGCATAGGTCAGCAGCGCGATCAGCACGACGAACTGATAGGTCTTATAGGTGAAGAAGCGGCGCATCTTCGCAAAACCGAAGGCGATGACGTAGAGGATCAGGCCTGCGCCCATAATCGCGCCGCCGGAGAAGCCGCCGCCCGGGGAAAGATGACCGTTGAGCACGACATACACGCCCGTCAGCAGCACGATCGGCACCAGCACGAACGCGGTCTTCTGCAGGATGATGTCGTTTTTCGGCTCGTAATACGTATCAGAATGCGGGTTATCGTGCATGACCTTGGCCAGCGGGCTGTACTTATGGGATTCCTTGTCCTTGCGCAGCAGGAACAGAACGACCATCGCCGCCGTGAACAGGACGCTCGATTCGCCCAGCGTATCGAACGCGCGGTAATCCAGGATCATGCCGGTGACGATATTCACCGCGCCGGTCTCCTGAAGACCCTTTTCGATATAGCGGGCGGAAACCTCGTTGTTGATCGGATGATCCGGGCTGCCGAAGCTGGGCAGCTCGGTGACGGTATACAGCAGCAGCACGATCAGCGTCAGGCAGATCACCAGGCACAGGATGCTGTAGAGCGTGCGCGAGATCTTCGTGCCCGTCTCGTCCGTCCATTCGTTCAGACGCCTGGCAATGCGCTCCTCTTCTTCCTTCTCCTCCTGCGCCCAGCGGATCTCCGCCGGGGTAAGGGCGGCTTCGTCCTCGTCCGCAGCGCGCTCCTGAGAGGCTTCCATCTCGCGCTCGAGCGCGCTGGCCTCGTCCGTCAGCCATTCGCTCAGCTTGTTCATCATCTTACTTTTCATGTTCGGTCTCACCTCCGAGCTTCTCCTGCGCATGCGCCTTGCGAACCTCGTTGCGCGCGTCGATCGCATGGATCTTCTTCAGCGCGAGGAAGAACAAAAGCGTCGTTACGCCCGCGCCGACGGCCGCCTCGGTGATCGCCAGATCCGGCGATTCCATCGTGATCCACACGACGGACATGATCATCGAATACGCCATGTAGATAATGACGCTCGTGAGCAGATCCTTGGTCATGCTCACGGCAACCGCGCATATGATCAGGAAGACCAGCATCAGCATTACGATGACATTCATGCCTGCTCCTCCTCTCCGTCCTGTTTCTCCGGTTCGCCGGCCAGCTCCGCTTTAATTTCCGCTTCTATTTCAGCTTCCGACGCCCTGCTCAGGCGCTCCTGCGCCAGCGTCATTTCATGAATGTTCATGTTCTCTCCGCGCTTTTCGTTGGTCGTGATCTCCAGCCGCGCGAGCATATGGCTGGCGACCGGCGAGCTCAGCCACCAGAAGACGATGACCAGCACGATCTTCATCGCAGAGAAAAGATCCGGCGCGCTGATGGCGAAGCCCACCATGCACAGGGAAATGCCCATCGTATCGACGACAGCCGCCGCATGCATGCGGTTGACGGCATAGTCAAACCGGAATATGCCGTACACGCCGATGGCGCATACGACAAGACCCGCCAGAACAAACGCAGCGGTCAGCGCAAAACGAATCCATTCCATCATTCGCCGTCCTCCTCTCCGTTCCGGGTCTTGCGCGCCGCCTGAAGCTCTTCCTCATGCTTGCGCTCGTAGTAGATGCCCGTATAGACCTTGCTGAGGACGATGACCGCCAGGAAGCTGATCATCGCATAGACCAGCGCGATATCCGCGAGATATCCTTCCTTGAGCAGCACCACCGTCAGGCTGACCATGATGACCGTCAGCGTACCGATCACGTTGATCGACAGAACCCGGTCGGAAATGCCCGGGCCCATGATGCAGCGCACCAGGCAGGCAATGGCCAGCGCGGTCAGCACCAGCAGCGCAAAGCCCAGCAGAATCTGATATGCCATATCAATCGCCATTGTGCTGCGCCTCCTCTTCCTTGTTTTCGGCCTGCGCCGCAGTTTCCGCCGTCTGCTGCGGCGCGCTCTGCGGAACATGGAGCTTTTCCATCTTTTCCAGCGCCTTGACCATCACGCCGTCGTCCAGGCCTTCGATCATCGCCTCGTCCAGGCAGTGCACCAGATAGCGCCCCTCCTCCAGGTCGACCGTGATCGTGCCCGGCGTCAGCGTGATGGAATTGGCCAGCGTCACGCGATGACGCTCACGCTGCAGCGAAGTATCGAATGTGACCAGCTGCGGCTTCGGTTCGAAGTTCCTGTTCAGAATCATCCGGATCACGGTGATATTCGCCTTTACGATTTCGCTCAGCAGCAGCACGCCGTAATGAATCGCCCGGGGCGCACGCCTGAACAGCGCGGCGTCGACCTTCGTGCTGTATCCGAGGAATTTGCAGGTAAACACGTACGCGATCGCAGCAAACGCAACGCCAAACAGAGCGATTTCCGTCGTCCACCTGCCGTTGAGGATGACCCACAGCGCAAAATACAAGATAAACATGCTTATCCTCCCATTGCCATGCCGTAGCACGCAAAAAATGTGGCCGCAATGTGCCATTCAATCATTACAATTTTAAACTCCTGACAGGGCATTGTCAATCAAATCCATGAATTTTAGCGCTGTGATTATCCTATTCAGAAATGCAGGACATTCATATGAAGAAATACAGACAAATCCGTTCCTTCTTCGGGCTCTGCTTCCGCTTTCAGATGTGCCTGCCCCATATTTCCCATGGTATTCCAGAAATTACCGCAGACCTCGCCGCGAAAAAAAGGACGCTTCCGCGTCCCTTTTCAAGCCATGTTATGCGCCGCACTCGGCCTTCACCTTCTGCTGATACGCATCGCGGATCAGCGCGAAGGTTTTCTCGTCCTTCATGCCCACCGGCACGCCGTCGATCTCCTTCACGCGGCAGGTCAGCGCGCTGGAGCTGGAGAAGAACACCTCGTCCGCCTCCATCATCTCCTGCATGGTGAACGGCTCCTCGACGACCGGCACGCCGACCTCGCGGCAGATTTCCAGAATATGCGCGCGCACGATGCCCGGCAGGATCAGATTGTCGCAGGGCGCGGTATGCAGCACGCCATCCTTGAGGATGTGCACATTGGAATGGGAACATTCCGTCACGCGGTCGCCGCGGTGGAAAATTGTCTCGTCGCAGCCCGCCTCCTCCGCGCGCTGGTTGGCGATGACCGCGGGCAGCAGGTTGATCGTCTTGATGTTGCAGTGCAGAAAGCGCGTATCCTCCATCGTGATGCAGCGATACGCACCGTAGACGTCGCGCATGCCGTTCGGGCGCACCCAGGCCCAGATGCTCGGCTTGCCGTCCACAGCGCGGTAGGGATGGTTGCGCATGCCCACGCCGCGCGTCACCTGCCAGTACACAAACAGGGAATCGCCCTCGACCTGATCGACCAGCGACTGGATCATCTGCTTCATTTCGCTCTTCTCCATCGGAATGTCGATGTCGATGAGCTTTGCGCTGCGGTAAATGCGGTCGATGTGATCGTCAAAATGCATCGGGACGTGGTTGACGGCGATCGTCGCATCGTACACGCCGTCGCCGAACCAGCAGGCGCGGTCGTTCATCGGCACCATCATCTCTTCGATCGGCGCGGTTTTTCCGTTGTAATAGGCGATATTCTTCATGGCGTTTTCCTCGCTTTGCTGATGAATCTCATTTCACATGCTGAACTTCCCAGAGCGCCTCTTCCCATGCGGCGTCCTGAATCCTGCGAAGCAGCTCCGGCGCCTTTCCGCCGACCTTCTTCCCGTCGATCTCGCCGATGCGGCAGCACAGCGCGCTCGCGCTGGTAAAGAAGACCTCGTCCGCCTCCATCATCTCCTGCACGGAAAACGGTTCCTCGATCACAGGAATGCCCATCGCGCGGCACTGGGCGATGCGATGCGCGCGGGTGATGCCCGGCAGAATCAGGTTGTCGCAGGGTGCGGTCTGCAGCGCGCCGTCCCGCAGGATATGCACGTTGGAATGCGCACATTCCGTCACACGGCCGCTGCGATGGAGAATCGTCTCGTCGCAGCCCTTTTCCTCCGCCCGCTGGGTATAGATGACGCTGGGCAGCAGGTTGATCGTCTTGATGTCGCAATGAAAATACCGCGTATCCTCCATCGTGATGCAGCGGTAATCCCTGTCCATCGGATCGAGCACATCCGGCTTCACCCAGACCCAGAGGCTGGGCTTCCCGCCGGCGAAGCGATACGCATGGCCGCGCATGCCCACGCCGCGCGTCGCCTGCACGTAGACCATCTGATCCGGACTGTCGACCTTCCGGCAGAAATCCAGCACCATCGCACGAAGCGCTTCAAAGGGCATCGGAATCTGGATTTCGATCTTCGAAGCCGAGCGATAAAACCGGCGCAGGTGATCGTCCAGCTGCAGCGGCACATGCTCCACGGTAAACATGGCGTCGTATACGCCGTCGCCGAAGTAGCTGCTGCGCTCGTTCATCGGGATCATCATGTCCTCGATCGACGAAATCTTTCCGTTGTAATAGGCGATATTCTCCATGCTTCGCTCCTGCGGCAGCCCCGGATGCCTTCCGGGGGAGCCAGTCCATTGTGATTGATTTCCGGAATGTATTTATCATACTCCCCCTTCCTGCATTTGTCAAACCATTTCCTCGTTCATCATTCACTTTTCATTCAAAAACGTAAAAGACAGGGTTTAATATGAATATCCGAAGGCTGTTTCGTTCATTTTAATTTATGCCCGCGTCCTGTCCTGCCGCATCAAAAAAACGGACCGCTCCTCCGAGCGATCCGCTGCTTTCCGATGCACAAAACAAAAAAACCACCATCGGTGGTTTCTTGCATCACCATGACGGTGATAAAGTGGAGGCGCCATCCAGATTCGAACTGGAGAGTGAAGCTTTTGCAGAGCTTTGCCTTACCACTTGGCCATGGCGCCGATTTGGAGCGGTAGACGAGATTCGGACTCGCGACATCCACCTTGGCAAGGTGGCACTCTACCACTGAGCTACTACCGCATGAATGGTGCCTTGGGGCGGAATCGAACCACCGACACGTAGATTTTCAGTCTACTGCTCTACCGACTGAGCTACCAAGGCAAAAAAATGGCGACGCGGAAGGGGCTCGAACCCTCGACCTCCAGCGTGACAGGCTGGCATTCTAACCGACTGAACTACCGCGCCGTATGAAGTTGGTGGGAACAACAGGGCTCGAACCTGTGACCCTCTGCTTGTAAGGCAGATGCTCTCCCAGCTGAGCTATGCTCCCGTTTCGGTCGTTCGCGTGTGGTATCGCGGCGACGAAATATATAATACACTACCGCCCTCATTTTGTCAACGGTTTTTTCAAAATTCTGCGAATTTTTATTGGCGATTTGTGTTTTTTCAAGCAATACAAGGAAAAACGCCGGGGCCGCTTGTTTCATTCCGGCCCCGGCGGAATATGCTGTTTTCTGCGCGCGAATCTTCCGCACGTCGGGAGTTTCCCTCTCCCATGGTTTTGCGCCCGCGCCTTTCTGATATCCTGTCGCGCCTGCGCCAGCCGGCGCCGGCGGAGTTGATGGAATCACGAGCCTGTGCTCTGCGCGGTATTGTATCAGTCTACGGCGCCTTCCACACCGCTGGTCTCTTCGGTTCTGGCAGCGGAGCTTTCTTCGGCAAGCGCCATGGCAGCGATTTCTTCTTCGGTCAGACCGGCGAGCGCGCCCTCGTACATGGTACCCTGCGCGGCCTCTTCGCCCTGCGCATCTTCGCTTACGTCGCCTGAATCTTCCGGCTTATTTTCCGGCTCCTCGGCCGGCTCGGCAGCTGCCTGCGGCGCTTCCGTTTCCTGCGGCTGCTCGGTTGCAGCGGGAGCGGTGGTGGCCTCGATGGCTTTGTCGCTGTCGTTGTTTCCAGTCATCACAATCAATCCGATAACCACGATCAGCGCGGCCACAAGCAGGGCCACCACCCATTTTATCGCAGTGTTCATCGGTATCACCCTTTCTTCCTGTGCCTCCCGCTCAGCTCTTCCGGGAAGCGTTCGTTATTGCGGCGCGCCCCTTTCGGGATCTGCCGCGCAGTCGGAGTCCGGTTCACCCGTTCCCGTTCACTCAAGTTCGATCAGGCCGCAGCCTCCGTCCTTCCTCAGGTACACCGTGGCGACCTTTCCGGACTCGATGTTGTTGAACATGTAGAACGTGTGACCCAGCAGGTTCATCTCCAGAATCGCATCTTCCACGCTCATCGGCTTGGAAACATAGCGCTTCACGCGGACGACCTGCTCCTCTTCCTCTGCGATCTCCTCGATCTGGGCGGCCTCTGCCGGCGCCTCGTCGGCAATTTCCAGCTTTTTCCTCTTGTCGCGGCCCAGCCGGGTACGCAGCTTTTTCATCTGCCTTTCCAGAATATCTATACCTTTATCCAGCGCGGGAAGCGAAATCTCCCGCTCCTGGTTTTCCGTGCGAAGTGTGTGTCCGAGATAGGGCATCGTCATTTCAACCTTGTACGTGCTCTTCTGCTCGGTGACGCGAACGGTAATGACCGTCGCGTCCGGTGCTTCATCCTTGAAGTATGCATCCATGCGCTGGTGGCAGCGCTTATTCATGGTCTCCTGAATGGAAGCGGGGACGTGCGCATCTTTCATCACAAAACGTACGATCATCTGGTCGGCCTCCTTTACAACGGGATTGCCTGTTTGGTTGGTCCTTGGGGAGTGTATTGAATGAGATCTTTTCTCCTTTCTGTGGTCATAGTATACCCGATTTTGTCCAGGTCTGCAAGCACATTCGGATATTATTTGTAAGCATTTAACAATCGTTCGCCCTTTTCAGCAGCCTTTTGTAGATCGGCAGCATCGGCGGTTCGGATACACATTTGTCAAGGTCGTCCACCGCAATCCAGCCCACGGCGCTGTTTTCATCCGGCGCCGCGCGCAGGGGCAGCGTATCGTCCGCCTCAAACAGATACGAGACGTTCAGATGCAGATGACTGCCCACGTGCTTTCCGCGCCTGACATGCGCCCATACCGGCAGGATCTCCAGCGACGCGGCGCCGCTTCCGATCCGGCGCAGGCCCTCGATGCCGGTTTCCTCCTTCGCCTCGCGCAGGGCGATCGCTTCAAAATCGTGCTCGCCGTCCGCATGGCCGCCGGTCCAGGCCCAGCTGTTGTAAATCCTGTGAAACGCCATCAGCGTCTTCGTCCGGCTGCGATTGACGATGATCGACGAGGCCGTCATATGCGCGCAGCCGCTTTCCCGAAAGAGAATGGCGTCGCCTTCGCGCGCAATGAGCGCCAGCATCATCTTCTGCTCCTGCGCCTCGCGCCCGTCGCCCGGACGGAATTCCGCAATCGGCGCAGCCCATGCAGGCAGAATGTTCGGCTTTTGGTCGTTCATGCCTCATCCGCCTTCCCAAAGCGCGCCGCATGCACGATCGCACCGATGTCCGCCTCGTCCGAAAAATCCAGCGCGCCGCCCTCGGTCTCGATCAGCTGCTTTTCAATCTGCGTCCGCTCGCTTTCCGGCTTTTTCTTCATGCCGCCAAGCAGCGCCTTCATCATCATCCGCTCGACAAGGCCCAGGCTGTTCCAGCGCAGCGCGCCGCGCAGATGGAACACCGCTACCCTGTCCGCAAAATCGCCCAGCGCAGCGCGGATCTGCTCCTCCAGCGGCCTTCTGTTTTCCTCCAGCGCCGGATCATACAGTCCGCAGGTATAGAGCACAAGGCGCTTATCCGCCAGCTCCTGCGCGTGATCCGCCAGGAAATCCAGTCCCTTGATCTTGCCGGCGTAGACGCAGCAGCCCAGCACGATCGTATCGTACGTCTTCGCCTTTGCGATTTTCGCATAAGCCGCTTCCTTGACCAGCGCATCCAGCGGCTGCGCAATCCGCTCCGCGTAGCGCTGCGTCGCGCCATGGCGCGTGGTATAGAGCACCAGCGCGCCGCCGGGCTTTCTCGGCTTCTTTCCAAAAAGGTTTTCCATATCCAGTCACAGCCTCTTTCGTTTTGCTGCGCATCGCGCGCCTGAACTGGCTTTGATGATACCACAAAGCGCAGCCGCTGTAAAGTTTCAGCCGTTGCCCCGGCTGATTTCGATCAGCCCGCCTTCGGGCGTCATATCCACGGAGATGTTGTTTTCGCTGTGCTCGGGATCGGTAAACACCACCCACCAGGCGGCGCTTCCCCGTTCGGTCGAATAGAGGAGCCGTATATCCTGATCCATGCTGAGCAGACCCTCGCGCGAGCGCAACGCCTCCGGCAGCCTTGCGAAGAAGCCATGCTCGTCTCCGCTGCCGTCCAGCAGATACCCGATCGCTTTTTCCAGCGCCTCCTCCCGCGTCATCTCGCCCTCGAGCGGCTCGACGATGTGGCTGTACACGCTGTCGCGGAAGCTCGTCTGCACCTCCATGCCGTCAAGCTGAATGAAGCCGTGCGCCCCCGCCTGCGCGCCGCTCGGGTCAAAGAGCTGAACAAAGCCGTCGTCCGTGTATCCCCGGGCCATATAGCTCATCAGCGGGTCGATCGTGTCGATCACCTCGGCCTGCGCATCGCAGTACGAAAGAATATCCCCGCCGCCCGAAAACTGGAGCAGCATGCAGCAAAGCGGCGTTTCGCGCATCGCCTGCGCGCCGTAGTTCAGGTCTTCGGCCCTCATATAGCCCATCACGGACGTGTCCTGCCGGCCCGACTGCACCTTAACCCATTTGCCCAGGGACGTATCCAGCACGGTCAGCGGCGCGCCGCTGTAAAGGCGGATGATCACCCTTCCCGCCTCGTCCGGCCCTTCAAACAGCGGCACGACGCCGCCCTCGCGCGCATCCTCCGGCGCGGCGACGGCGACGCCCGGGCGCGGCGCGCTCATGCCGCCTTCCGGCCTTTCCCGAATCAGCGCAAAGCCGGCCGCAAGCATAAACGCCGCGCCCAGAAAAAGCGCGGTCATCCGTTTCGTTCTCTTCATGTTCTTCATTCTCTTCATTCCCTTCATGTTCTTCATTCTCTTCGTCCTTCCCGATGTTCTGAACACGGATATCCTTCCGATATCCTTCCGATATCCTTAAGACGCATGCACAGGGGCAAAAGTTGCAACGAACAAAAAAGACATCTTCCGCCTCCCGCCCGGGTCCCCGTTCGGCGCGGCGGTCTTTCGCCATGCACCGGGAAACACAAAACGGTCTCCCTCCCATTCCGGGGAGAGAGACCGCCTGATTCACATCCTGAGCGCCGCGGCATATTCCGCCGCAGCCCATGATCCATTACATTTTGCTCGCGTCCTTTTCAAAGCGCACGGCATGCCGGGTCACCAGGCCGAGCACGACGACCGCAACCAGCAGCCACGGCGCCATCAGCGCGCAGAGCAGCACATACACCGCCGGAAGATCGGCGACCTTCTCGCTGGGGGAAGTCACGATGACGCGCAGCGCCATCAGCTGGCCCGCCGCGTTCAGCAGGTTATTCTTGATCTGTTCAAAATCCATCTTTCCTGCCTCCTTATGCCTTGACAATGCTGGCCTTCATGCCGAAGGCCACCACCAGCACCGCCGTCACAATCGTAAGGCGCACGCTTGCCAGCGCAGCCAGGACAGCCAGCCATACCGGAGCCTTGGCAAACGTGCGTCCGCCGCCCTCGATGAGCAGCCGGCCGCCGAAAACAATGCTCAGAATCTCTTTGACTTTGCTCATATTCATTCCTCCGCCGCCCGTTTACAGGCGGGTAATCATCAGCTTGCCGCGCATGGTCTCCATGCGGATCGGCAGCGCGCAGGTACCGTAGCGGTTGGGCCCGAATTCGTTGACGATCTCACAGCCGAGCGGCCCGCTGACCTCCGCGACAAAGCCGCGGATATCCCCCGGAAGCGCCAGGCGCACGCTGCCATGCATCGAGCCGATCTCGATCTTCTTCGCCGGCACGACCGTGCACAGCAGCTCCACCTCGCTGGAGACGGAATTGACCTCCCACTCGTCGCACGCGCCCTCGACATGCACGCGCCCTGAGACGACATTCACGTCGACCTTATGCGCATCGCAGGAGATAAACTGATGGCCGGACACCGTCGTGACCTTGACGTCGTCCGCGCAGGCGCTGACCGTCGCGCATCCGGAGACCGTCGTCACCTCAACATTCTGCAGGCGCACGCGCGCGTCCGGCTCGATCCGAACGTCGCCCGAGGTTGTCGTCACCTTCACATCGTCTGCATCCACGCCGCACACGCGCACATCGCCCGAGGTCGTGGAGATCTGGTAATCCGCCGCATAGCCGCGCGGAATACGCACGATCACCTTGCCTCCGTTTTTCTGGATCACAGAGAAGAAGGTCTTGAAAACGTCCGGATTCTTCCGGCGGATGATCAGCTTATGATCGCTCAGCTCGAATACCGGTTCGCCGTCGACGTTCTTCGCCTCCCAGACGGTCTCGATCTCGCTGCCCTGCGCAGCAAGGATTTCCACATCGTCCGCGTCCAGCTTGATATCGACTGTGCGCAGCCCAGCCGCCGGGAAGGTCTTCATGCCGCCGACCGGCTCATCCGCGCCGCGGACGATGTATTCGGCCTCATGAACGATTTCCTCCGCTGCCTCGCTGATGACCGCCTTCGCCTGACGGATCGCGTCCTCCGCCTCCTGCGCGAGCTCATCGACCGTCCTGGCAAACGCCGCCTCGTCGAGTTCGCCGGTTTCATCCTGCGCGGGCATCTCTTCCGGCTTTTCCTCTTTGGGCTGCACGCCGCAGGCTTCTTCTTTTCCCTCTTCTGTCTCTTCCTCGGCAGGCGCCTGCATGAGGAATTGCGCCTTCGCCTCCAGCGCGTCCGCCTCCAAGCGGAGGGCGTCGGCGTTCTCGCTGTCTCCGGTGACATCCTTGAGCAGCGCCTGCGCTCGCAGATCCTTCGCCTGCTCATACAGCGCGGCAGCCTCGCTCTCCGCCGTTTTTGTCTTTTCGGCCTTTTCCGGCTCCTGCTGCGGCAGATCGAGAATCAGTTCGCCCTGCGCCGCTTCGCGCCGGGCTTCCTCCTGCGGGAAATCAAAAACCAGTTCGGCCGGCTCCTGCGCCTGTTCCGGCTTTTCCTCCGCCTGCTGCTCAGGCTCGCCCGCGGTCTGCTGCGCGGGCTCCTGTGCTTTGTCTTCCGGCTTTGTCTTCGGGCCGAAATCGAAAACGAGCGTGCCCTGATCGAGCCTGTCGATCGCCTCTTCCGCCGCCTTCTGCGCGTCCCTGAGTCCCTTCTTCGCCGCCTTACCAAGGCCCCTCAGCACGCCGCCGGTCGCATCGTCCATCTGGCGCACGAGCTTCTTCGCCTCCGGCATGATCGACTGCGTAAAATCGCCCAGCGCGCCGAACGCCTTGTTCAGCGCATCGCCCAGATCGGTCTGCAGCGCCGCGTCCTCGGCGCATTCTTCCTTTTGTTCCGTTTCTTCTGTTTTCTCTTTTTCGTCTGCTTCCATTTCTTCCGCCGCTTCTTCCTGCGGCCTAACGCCGGTCTTCAGCTCGGGGATGGTTTCCTCCGCGGGCTCAGCCTTGGGCTGCGCGTCCATGCGGTTCATCTCCTCGAGCAGGCCCTGTACATCATCGAGCGACTGCGCAACCTCGGCAAAGGCTTTTTCTTCGCTCATGCCCTGCGCAATCGAATCCTCATAGCGGGAGAGCGCATTGGCCATCAGCTCGTCGCGCAGCGCGAGGTTATCCGCCGTCATCTTCATTTCGGAAAAGATTTCATCAATCATGCTGCGGATGCGCTTGTTCATCATCGCTTTTCATCCTCCATTCCAAACAGTGCAGAAATCATATCGCGGTACTTTTCCCAGTCCGCGCGGTTCTCCTCATACAGCTTACGTCCATCATCCGTCAGGTGGTAATACCGCCTGCGCGCGCCGACGCTCTCGCTGCCCCAGTACGACTCGATCACGCCGGCTTCCTCAAGGCGGCGGAACGTCGTATACAGCGTCGCCTCCTTCAGCTGCAGTGCGCCGCAGGTGATCTCCTGTACGTTTTTGCTGATGACATAGCCGTAGCTGTCGCCCTTCGCCAGCTGCGCCAGGATAATCGTATCCGTGTAGCCGCGCAAGATATCCGATGCATTCAGCATTTCATCACCTCCGTCGCTATACAGCATATCACAATATACATCGCCTGTCAATGTATATCGCATACATTCCCCATCCGTTCTCGTTGACATCCCTCCGGGTGCATCCTATAATAAAGCCATATCCGCACCATGCAAAGGAGATGATTTCTTGAAACGCCTTCTGATTCTTGTGTTTGTCCTGCTTTTCATGCTCTGCGCGCTTCCATCCGGCGCGGAAAACGCCCCGGTTTACGTGCCCGGCGTCCTGCAGCAGACGCTCTTTTCCGACGCCTTCCAGCGCGGCGAAATCATCACCGCCGATCTGCAGCTGCGCCTGCTGCCCGATGAACTCGCCGGCGCGGATTCCGATACGCTCGCGCGGCTGACCCAGGTGAACGACGCGCTGAGCAAATCGTCGCTTTCTCTGGGCGCCGGTCTCGTCGGCGACGCGCTGCGCATCGAGCTCGGCGCGCAATACGCCGGGCAGCCCGACGCGCCCATCGCCGCGGACGCAGCGCTGGAAATCTCCCGCGACGGACTCATGCTCCAGAGCAGCGTCCTCGGCGAAGAACAGGTCAGCGCCAGATGGGAGACGCTGCTCGCCCTTGCCGGCGTTCCCGCAGAGCAGATTCCGCAGATTCTCGCGCTCCGGGACGGCGATCTGCAGGCCATCACGCAGAGCCTCCTCGCCTCCGTTCAGACGTTTTCCCAGACGGCCTCCGTCATGCTTGCGCCCTATGCCGAGCTGATCAGCGGGTTTTACGCTTCGCTGTATACAGAGGTAAACGAAAACACCGAGGACGACGGCCGCTTCCCTGCCGCCGCGAAGGAAATCGGCGTCGTCATTACCGAACAGGAAGTCGGCGATCTGCTCAAGGCGCTCAGCGATACGCTCCGCAGCGACATGCAGCTGGGCTTCATTTTCAGCATGTTCCTCTCCCAGATGCCCGAAGGGACGCTGCCCTTTTCCGGCGTCGGCGAATTGTGCGATCTGATGGACGCCGCCGCGGCGGAGATGACCGATATCGACTACCCCTGCATCATCCACATCGGCTTCAACGCGGACAGTCAGCCCCTGTATGCCTGTGCGACCAAGCTGCTCCCGCAGGACGCCGCCGCCATCGCGCACATCATCTTCCGCCCCGAAAGCGAAGAAGAATACGCCTCCCTGTCCGCCGATTTCGGCCTGCTCGACAGCGAAAACGGCATGACGGACGGCCTGACCTGTTTTGCCGTGTTTGATCTGGATGCAGCCGATGAGCTGAACTACGAAGTCCAGATCGGCGCCGACGCCTTCCAGACGTCCGAGACGGTTTTTTCGGGCGTCCTTGCGATGACCAGCGCGCCATACAAGACGGGCGACGGCATGCCGGGCTACAGGCAGACGAGCGATATCACCGTCCTCCTCTCCGGCTATACGCAGACCCAGGAGACCGAAGTCACGCAGCACCTGACCGCAGAGGGCGGCGAAGCCTACGAATCGTTTACCAAAACGACCATCGAAGCCAACGGCACGGTGACCTCCGGCACCGAGACCATCACCATGGAGACCTCGCCCGACGGCCCCGTCAGCGTCATGCGCGGCGTATTCCGCGGCAATCTTGAAGACACGCCGCCCTGGTCGTATGACCTTACGCTCCGGACAAGAGCCTATGATCCCGCGGCGCAGACGCTCACGCAGCGCAGCCTCGAGACCATTTCCATCGAGGACATGGAAGTTCTCAAGAGCAAGGCCGCCGAGAACCTTTCCGCGCTGTACAGCGCATTGCAGGAACAGCTGCCGCCCGCGCTTTCCGAGATGCTCCGGGCCGAAGCCGAATAAAATACAATACAATACAATCGGCGCCCTCTCTTCACACACAGAAGAGAGGGCGCCTTTGTATTTGCTTGTCTCAGCAGATGAATCAATAGCCCAGGATCATCGGCAGCCAGGTCGTCAGCGCCGGCCACAGGCTGATGGCGATCAGAACGAGCACGTTGCAGGTAATATACGGCAACGCGCCCTTGAAGATCGAGATGATCGGCATGCGGTTGATCTTGTTGCAGGCATTGAGGCACATGCCCACCGGCGGGGTGACCAGACCGATGGCAAGGCCGGTGATCAGCATCGCGCCGAACTGCAGCGCGGAGAAGCCGTAGCTCTGCATGACCGGGAGCATGATCGGGGTCAGCATCAGGATCGCCGGAGAAACGTCGATGAACGTGCCGATGATCAGGATCAGAACGTCAAACATCAGCGCAATGCCCCAGGCCGGCATGTTCATGCTCATGAAGAAATTCGCAACCATGTCCGGCACCTTCATGATGGTCAGAATCCAGGTGAAGATCGAGCTGAATCCGATGATGATCATGATGGAGGAGGAGGAGATGAGCGTCTTTTTGAGGGCGTTCCAGACGTCCTTCCAGGTCAGCTCCTTATACAGCAGGAAGCCGACGAGCATGCTGTACGCCACGGCGACGCCCGCGCTCTCAGAGGCGGTGCAGATGCCGAAGGACACACAGACGATGATGAACAGCGGCATCAGCAGCGCCGGAATGCCGGAGAGGATCGCTTGGATAAAGCGCTTGCCGTCAAACGAAGCGGTCGACGGATGCCAGCCCTTGCGCGCGGAAATGACATACACCAGCACGAGCTGCGTCAGGCCGATGAGGATGCCCGGCACAGCGCCGGCCATGAACAGCGCGCCGATGGACGCGCCGGAAATCATCGCATAGACGACCATCGGCGTGGACGGCGGAATGATCATGCCCATCGTGGAGGAAGCGACCGTGATGCCGGCCGCAGCGTCGGAAGGATAGCCTTCCTTTTCCATCGCCGGAATCAGGATGGAGCCCAGCGCGGAGGTATCGGCGACGGAGGAACCGGAGATGCCGCCGAAGATCATGGAGGCGACGATGTTCACCTCGCCCAGGCCGCCGCGGATCGGGCGCAGCAGCTCGCGGCAGAAATTGATGATGCGCTGGGTAATGCCGCCGGTATTCATCAGCTCGCCGGCGAGCATGAACAGCGGCATCGCGATCATCAGCTCGCTGTATACGCCGTTCCAGATGCGCTGGGGCATCATGGACAGGAACAGCGGCTTGGCGACGGACAGATAGCTGATGCAGGAGGCGCCGATTGCGAACGCCAGCGGGACGCCGATCGCAGCAAAGATGATCAGGCCCAGAAGCAGAAATACGATTGCCATAAGCTTACTTCCCCCTTATCACTTTTCTTCAGCGTCGGCGACTGCAAAATCGGATGCAGGCGCAGCAATTGTCAGAACCAGCTTCACCGCAATGCACAGCCCGCAGATCACGCCGCACACCGGCATGACGCCGTACATATACTTCATCGGGATTTCCATGCCCATGCTCAGCTGCTTGCCCATCTTGACCGTGTAGTCCCAGCCATACTTCACAAACAGGATGTCCACGACCAGCATGATCACGTAGTTGAGCACGGTGATCCAGCGCTTGACCGCCGGCGGGAACTTGTCGTAGAGGATGGTCACGGAAACATGCTCGCCCTTCAGCACGTTCAGGCCGAAGCCCCAGAAGGTCGTGAAGGTGAAGAGCATGACGTTGAATTCGGAGACGGACTTCCAGCTCAGGGAGAAGCAATAGCGCATGATCACCGTGAAGATCACCAGAAACGCCAGCAGACCCATCGCAGCAGCGCCGACGGCCGTATATGCCTTTTCAATCGTGCTGCCGATTTTTTTGAGCTTATTCATCGGTGTTAACCCCCTTTAATGCGGATAGCAGAAACCAAAAAGGCGGTCGGGGCCTTGACCCCGACCCGCCTTGACATAGCATTCAGGCGAATGGATTACTCACCGCGGACAGCAGCCACGATCGCGAGCATCTCATCGAGCTCTTCCTGCGTGCAGATGCCCTCTTCCACGACCTGCGCATACACCGGCTGGCAGGCGGTCTGGAAAGCGGCGAGCTCTTCAGCGGTCGGAACGTAGACTTCGCAGCCCGCGTCGACGACAACCTGCTTCGCAGCGTCGGAGTTCTGGTCGATCAGCTGATCGTTGTACTCGCCCATCTCGGTCGCGCACTCGGTCAGGATGGCCTGGAACTCGGCCGGCAGGCTGTTCCACCACTCGGCGTTGACGTAGAACGGATCCGGATGGAACTGATAGTTCACCTCGGTGAAGTACTTCTGAACCTCGTAGAACTTCATGCCCTCGACGTTGACCCACGGATTCTCCTGGCCGTCGGCGATCGCGGTCTTCAGGCCCATGTACAGATCGGCGTACGGGACGGAAACGGTGTTGGCGCCCATGGCCTGGAAGGTCAGGTCGATGGTCTTCATGCCGTTGGTGCGCATCTTCAGGCCGGCGAGATCCTCCGGCTTGGTCAGCGGACGGGTGTTGTTGGAGAACTGGCGGAAGCCGCCGGCGTCGCACAGGTTGATGATGACCGTGCCGGTGGTTTCAGCGGCCTCGGCGGAAACCTTCTTGGCCAGGTCGCTCTGCAGCAGCGCGGTAACCTCGGCGCGGTTGTTCGCCAGGAACGGGAGGGTGAACATCAGCAGACGCGGGCTGAAGTCGTACTGACCGCCGCGCATGCCCTGAGTCACGCCCGCGACGACCTGCTCGAGCATTTCCTTCTCGGTACCGAGCTGGCCATTGCCGAAGACCTCAACCGTAACGTGGCCATTGGTCTTCTCAGCTACGTCCGCGGCGAACTTCTCCATCGAGATGTAGCGCGGGTTGCTTTCCGGCTGGGCATGACCGACGGTCATGGTGTAGTTGCCCAGAGCGGCGAACTGATCCTCAGCCATCGCGCTGACGCAGCCGGCGATCATGAGCACGGCCAGGATGAGAGCAAGAAGCTTCTTCATGGGGGATACCTCCTGAATGATTAATATGATGCATGACAAGCACCTTTGTATACATACTATCACATATGCAGAAAGAATACAACAGGAAATTTACTTTTTTCGTTTACTGCTCATTTGTTCCGGTCAGACTGCCGCATTTCATCCGCTGAATATCATCGTAATCCCCCAAGCTTTTTCGCAGAGCATCTTGAATCCGTTTTGTCCATCTTGTATACAAGTCGGACGCCCGACTCCATTTTCTGCCGCAAAGCTTATTGACACTATCCAACCGGATGGCTATAATGTTATGTATACTATAGAAACCATCAAAAAAGAAGAGACGAGGGATTTCCCCATGATGCACCCCTGTGCCTGCGACCATGAGCAGCTCTATAAAACGCTTGTCGATGAGATCCTTCGCTTTGATCACAAGCCCGGTGACAGCCTCAGCGAGCATTATCTGTGCCAGCGGTTTTCGCTCTCGCGCACGCCTGTGCGCAGCGTGCTGCAGCGCCTGCAGGAGAACGGGCTTGTGCAGATCGTTCCGCGCAAGGGAAGTATCGTCACCAAGCTCAACTACGACATTGTCAATCAGTTCATCTATGAACGCGTCGCCGTGGAATCCATGGTTCTGCGCGATTTCATTCTCGCCAGCACGCCGGCGGATATCGAGCCCGTGCGCTTCGCCTTCACGCAGCTGCGCGAGCTCGCGCAGGTCTGGTTCAACGACCCCGACCGCTTTGAAGCGGATCGCTTCCTCAAGACCGACCTGATGATGCACGAAATCTGGTTCCGGGCGACAAACAAGCGCTTCCTCTGGGACAAGCTCAGCGGCATGCAGGCCAGCTATACGCGCTTTTGCACGCTGGACATCATCGAGGGCAGCAACGTCGCGGACGTTCTCAAGGATCACGAGGAGATCATCCATCTCATCGACGCGCGCAACGTCGACGGTATCGAGCCGCTGATGCGCCGCCATCTCTATGGCGGTGTGCGCCGTCTGGGCAGTCTGGTTTTCACCAAATACGCCCATTATTTCGAAGCGCATAACGGAGAGCCCGGCGCGGAATAATTTCTGCCCGCTCGATTCATTTCGTATACAGAAGGCGGCCTTTTCCGAAAGAGGCCGCTTTTTATGAATCAACGAATAAAGGCGCCCGGAAAATCCGGACGCCTTTTTTTGCGTTTCAGTAATCTGCCACTGGATGGACTGAATTACTTCGCGTTAGCAGCAGCCAGTTCGAGGGCCTTCAGGTAGTCGCCGACGGTGATGGTGACGCTGGAAACCAGATCAGCCTCTTCCGGAACGTTGGTGTGGCTGCCGTCGCCGCGGTCGAAGGTCTTCATCGCGAGGACTTCAGCAACGGTCTTGCCGACGCACCAGTCTTCCAGCGCAGCGGCCTGCTCGAACCACTCCTTGCCGATGGAAGAAACGCGCTTCATGCCGTAGCCTTCCTTCAGCTCCTTCTTGGTCTGCGGGGCGGCGTTCAGCTCGCCGGAAGCGGCGCCGGTCGCATCAAAGGCGGCCTTCGGCTGCACGACGTCGAAGGTAACGGAAACGATCTTGCCCTCGTCATCCAGGGTGACGGCGCACATGGTGGTGTTGACGCTCACGGAGCCGGCCGCATCAGCGGTCGCCGGGGTCAGCTTCACGGAGGTCAGGGAGCCCAGGCCAGTCGCAGCCAGAGCGCCGGTCGCCAGGGTCAGCAGCAGGGCGGCAACGAGAACCGCAGTCAGGATCTTCTTCATACTATCTCTTCTCCTCTGTTTGATAAATTGGCGGTCTTCCCGCCGTTGTCCCTCCATTTTAGAATCGTTTTGTGTCAAAAGTGTGGCTTTTTACCAGTTTTTAATATATTTTATGTGTAAAAATACAAAGAGATCCCCTGGAGAAGGATCTCTTTGTATGAGAAAAAGGAAGGAAGTGATCAGGAACTGATATAGGGCAGCAGCGCTGCTCCCTATCGGGAAACGGCGCCTGCTGCGCACATTTCCTCAGCACTACTATGGATTCTATACGCCTACTATGTCAAATGTGTGGCTTTTTTCTTTTTCTTTGCAAAATTCCGCTGATCTTTCCGCCCGTTTCCGGCACAATAATAGAAAACAGCCTCTTTTCCCTATCCGGAAAAGAGGCCGCTGTTTGTCTGTCAGTCGATTCTGTAGGCATGGCGTCCGAGTCCGTCCCAGATCGCGGAGATGACCTTCGGCGCGCGCAGCGTCGCGCCGGAAAAGCCGTCGACGTCGGGCGCAATCTCGCCCGGCCGGTACAGATCGTTCACGCTGGAGATCGGCTTGCCGATCAGATAGTCGATCAGCGCCTGGAACTGGCCCGCGATCCGTCCGATCGGTTCTTCCGGATCGGCGGTGAGATAATCGTTGCGCTTATACCAGAGCGTGCGGTAACTGATCTCGGTAAAGCAGTTGTCCTTGATCGTGAATTCGATGCCGATTTCTTCTCCATGGCTTTCCATATAGGAGCCGCGGTATGTGCCGTCCTCGTAGGGCTCGGCCTTTGGCAGCTTGGCGGTATCCACCAGCTTGTAGGGATGGCGGTTAAGTCCGTCCCACAGGGCCGAGATCAGCTTGGAGGACTGCATGGTCGCCGTCGTCACAGCGTCCACGTCGTCCACGATCTCGTAGGGATAGTACAGATCCCCGATGGCCTCCACGCCCTTGCCCAGCAGATAATCCGCCAGCTGATCATACTGGCGCACAATCGCCTTCTGCGCGTCGCTGGCGTCCTCGATCATGTAGTCGCCGTCCTTGTATTTGATGCCGCGATAAACGATCGAATCAAACACGCCGTCGCGCAGCTCAAACTGTACAGCGATCTGCTCAATGCCGCCGTCATAATAAAACCCGCGGTAGATGCCGTCGGAATACACCCCGTCTTCGCCCGCAGCGCCCAAAGGCAGAAGCAGCAAAAACAACAGAACCATCCGCCCTGCAAACGCCTTGATCATACCTTTTCTCCTCCCCTTGCCGATGCCATGCAGTGTATCCTTCCTTTATGGCAAAAGTGTGACTTTTTGGACTTACTACCGAAATTACGGCGCAAAATTGACAACCTCATCAATAATCCTTACAATTATTATGATTTGATTGATTGCCTGCACAGACACCTCATCCTGAGAATCATCCATTATACGGAGGCGACCTTATGAACCCCATCCTGATTGTCGATGATAACGAGCAGATTCTGGAGATTCTCTCTCAATATATTGCCAACGCAGACTGGCCGTTTCTGACGGCCCGCTCCGGCGAGGAAGCGCTGTCCCTCTTCGACGCCGCCGCGCCCTCTCTGATTCTGCTGGATCTTATGCTGCCCGGGCTCGACGGCATCGAAGTCTGCAGGCGCATCCGCGAGGTGTCCAATGTGCCGATCCTCATGATCACGGCGCGGGATGAAGACGCAGACCGCATCCTCGGTCTGGACACAGGTGCGGACGACTACATCGTCAAGCCCTTCTCCCCCGGAGAGGTCATGGCGCGCATCCGCGCCGTCCAGCGCCGCCTGCCCGCGTCTTCGGAGAGCGAAACGCTGGTCATCGGCAGCCTGACGATTCATCTGCCGTCCCTGAGCGTTTCCCTGAACAGCCACAGAATCAACCTCACCCGCAAGGAAACCGAGCTGCTCTATACGCTCGCCTCCTCGCCCGGGCGCGTCTTTACGCGCGACAATCTGCTCACGCTGGTCTGGGGCTATGAACACGTGGGCAACTACCGCGCAGTCGATTCCCACATCAAGCGCCTGCGTCAGAAGCTGGACGCTTACCCGCATGACTTTTTCAACATCGCCACCGTCTGGGGAACCGGCTATAAATTTGAAAGGACACTTCCATGAACAACAGGCGCAAAAAATGGGGCGGTTCGATCGCATGGCGCCTTGCCGGTCTGTTTGTCGCGCTGCTGGTCGCCTTCACGCTGATCCTCAGCATCCTCTACAACGCCATGCTACGCCGGCAGAACATCCTTCATTTCAGCCAGACGATGCAGAGCGACGCATATGCCATCGCGCAGAACCTGTCCGAGCTGATCGCGCCGTCGGCCTATGACAGTCTGGATGAAACGCGCTTTGTCGTCAGCGAGGACAACCTCGCGCCGTACCTCGCCTTCATCGAGCAGCTGACCAACTGTGACGTCTACGTCATCGATACACATCATAACGTCACCGGATATTTCAGCGGCGTCATTCAGAAGATCGAAAATCCGCTCCTGCCCGCGTATCTCGAGCAGAGCATTGCGCTGGGCTTTATGGGCAAAACGCCCTTCCTGCGTTCCCGCTATGACGGAGAGACGCACCTGACCGCCTGCATGCCCGTCATGGACGTCAACAGCCGCGTGCTCGGCGTCGTCCTGCTGGAATCGACGATGCGCGAGCAGGGCTATAAGCAGGTGCCCAGCGGCGCCATCCTGCTGATCAGTCTGAGCGTCTCCTTCGTCCTGTCCCTCTCGCTCTCGATTTTCTTCTCGCGCATGTTCACCGAACCGATTTCCAAGCTGCAGAAGGTTTCCCTCATGCTGGCCGGCGGCGCATACGAAACGCGCACCAACATCAACCAGACCGACGAAATCGGTTCCCTGGCCAGATCCATGGATACGCTTGCCCAGCGGCTTGAAGAGGCGCGCGACAGGGATGCGCAGCTGCGCAAACAGCAGCAGCAGTTTTTCTCCGACGTCTCCCACGAGCTGAAAACGCCCGTCACCGTCATCCGCGGTTCCCTCGAAGCGCTGAGCGACAACGTCATCCGCGACGAGGCGCACATTCAGTCGTATTACAAGCAGATGATCGCCGAAAGCCGCTGGCTGCAGCGCCTGATTCAGGACCTGCTCGAGCTTTCCCGCCTGCAGAATCTTGAATTCTCGCTGAACATGGAGCCGCTCGATCTGCGCGAGCTGCTTGGCGACGTCGCCATGAGCGCCAACGCGCTGTGCGAGCGCAAGAGCATCCGCTTTTTCTGCGAGGAGCCCCGCGGTGCGTTCCCGGTCATCGGCGATTATTCGCGCCTTCGCCAGATGCTCCTTGCCGTCGTGGACAATGCCATCAAATTCACGCCCTCCGGCAAGAGCCTGCGCCTTTCCCTTTGCGAAGATCCCCTCTCGATCATCATTGCCGACGAGGGCATCGGCATTCCCGAATCCGAGGTCGCGCATATCTTCGACCGCTTCCGCCATACGTCGGATCCATCCCGCGAGAGCACGGGCCTCGGCCTGACGATCGTTCAGGAAATCGCGCACCGGCATGGGGTCTCCATCGACGTCAAGAGCTGCGTCGGCAAGGGAACGACCTTTTCCTTTACCTTCCCGCCGCAGGACGCGGACGCCTGAACGCAAAGGCCGCCTGCGGCTTTCCGCCAGACTTCTTCATTATTGCGCAAAAACAACGCAGGATGCTGTCATCCTGCGTTGCTTTTATTCCTCGCTGTCCATCGCCGGAATGCCGCGATGCTCCACCGGCGTGGAGAAGACAATCTGCGTTCTCGTGCGGCCGAAACGATGCAGCTGATTGATGAACTGATCGAGCTCCTGCGTCGTATGGAAGCAGACCTTGAGCAGCATTGAATAATCGCCCGTCACGCAGTTGCATTCCATGACGTTGGGGCATGCCTCAATATATGGATAAAACTCCGGCTTCTGCTTCGGCTCGACCTCCAGGCTGATAAATGCCTTGATCTGATAGCCCATCGCCGCACAGGAAAGCTGCGCCTGATAGCCGAGAATCAGTCCTGCTTTTTCCAGGCGCTCAATCCGCGCGCTGACAGCTGGCGAGGAAAGAAACACCTGCTCGGCAATCACCTTCAGTGGCGTGCGCGCATTTTCCTGGAGAATTGTCAGGATCTTCTTATCAATATTGTCCATGGGATTAACAAGCATCCTCCGTTGTCCGAATTTATTTTATTAAGAGAATATCACGTTTTATCCCATTTGGCAAGCCATCTCATCAAAGAATCAAAAGAGCAGCCGGCACGTGTGCCGCAATCCGACACTTTTAGAAAAAAAGAGAAAAAAGGTGTTGACAAAGCACACTGTCTTTGGTATAATCTCTTTTGTTCGAAAGAACAAGGCACCCGCACCCATAGCTCAGCTGGATAGAGCGTTTGACTACGAATCAAAAGGCCACAGGTTCGAATCCTGTTGGGTGCACCACAAACCGCCGATACGCTTTAGCTAGTCGGCGGTTGTTTTTTGCCTGCGTTTTGCGCAGGCTTTTTTCTTTTATTGCTTGGTTTCTTCATCATCTCTCATAATCAAATCCCGCGAAGGTTTCTTATGGATTAAGAAGCACTTTGCGGGATTTTTTGTTATTGTATTATAGTATAATTTTCGACTCATCAGACCAATTATCACAAAACTTATCACAATAACATCTGTTCTACCCTTAATTTTTCTTGTTCTCATCTAGGTTTTTTGAGGCTTCAAATTATCACAAATCTTATCACATCGACCTGAAAACGCTGCTGATAAGGCCTCCTGCCGCAATGACGTTTGTTTCCCTCTTGTGTGCATAGCGATCAAGGGTCATTTTGATGTCTGAATGATACAATCGTAAATGTAAAAGAAAAGACCCCAATCAGGGTCAAATAAGAACCTTACACAGCAAAGCCAAAGTTGGTTATTAGTTATTTGTACATATCAGAAAACCTCTGATTTTACTCGCCTCGAAGGTCTCCTTCGAGGCTCTGCGAATCAAAAGGCCACAGGGTCGGATTCTGCCCAGTGCACCATGAACCGCTGACATGCTTCGCGCTGTTGGCGGTTTTTTCTGTGTTATTGAATCATCGTATACTTCCAGGCAGCTTTGGGTGCGAAAAAATCCCTCTCTCTGCCCGGCAGAGAGAGGGGGATTTCCATGCGATCCTCTTCTATATAGAAACAATATGCGCGGAGCTGCTTTTTTTCATTCAGCCCCCTGCCGCCCTGCCTCGCCTCCGGCCGCCGCTTCAGTCCTCCGGTACAGCGCATCCTGTAAACACAAGCGCAAAGCGCGTACCCCGGCCCGGTTCGCTTTCGCAGGAGAATTCCAGCTGATGGCGGAGCGCAATTTCCCTTGCAATCGGAAGACCCAGCCCCGTTCCGCCGGAATTGCAGGTGGATTTATCGTGGTAATACCGGTCGAAAATATGCTCCAGCTTCTCCTTGTCAATGCCCGCGCCGTGATCGGTTACCGACACCTCACACCCCCCGGGCACAGGGTTTGCCGCAAGGAAAATCTCCGAGCCCTCCGGAGAAAACTTGATAGCATTATCCAGCAGGATAATCATCAGCTGACGCAGCCTTCTATAATCTCCCATCACCGGGAGCGGTCCCGCCTGATTCTCCAGTCGGATAGCGATACGTTTTTCACTCGCCTTCTGGCGCATGGAGCGAACCGTATCTGAGAGGATATCCGCCAGATTGACAATCTCCATGTCGATTCGGAAATGCGGATTCTGAAGCCGGGCAAGCTCCAGCAGATCGTTGACGAGATTCTGAATATGCATGGTATCCGCATAGAGCTGATGATAAGTCGCCTCGCGCGCCTTTTGCTCTGTGATCATGCCGCTGCGCAGCAGCTCCACATTACCCTTAAGCACGGCAATCGGCGTGCGCAGCTCATGCGAAACATCCGAAAAGAAGTCCTGACGCATCTGCTCCATCTGCCGTCTTTCCTGCTCCGCCTCATCCAGCTTCGCGGACAGCTGATCGATATGACCGGCCAGCACGCCGATTTCATCATCCTGCACAACCCCCGTATGGGCGCAGTAATCGCCGCCGATCAGCCTTGTCGTCGTGTCCATCATCCTGTATAGCGGCATCACAAACCGGCCGGAAACAAGGCGCGACACGGCCACCGCAAGCAGCATGGATATACACAGGCAGAAGCCGAGAATATAGATCGTATCGGCCAGCGCATGCCCGACCGTGTTGATGGGACAATGCAGAATCAGCGCATAGAGCACTTCGCCGTCCGCGCCCCAGACCGGCGCCCCTGTCATCAGGCTTTTCGCGCCGAGCGCACCCGGCAGATACGGCTCGATGACCGCTTCCCGCTCTTCAAAGATGCGGCTGATCAGCTGCTGCGCCTCCTGGGGAAGCGCCTGCGCCGCCGGCTTCATTTCGCCGATCGTCACAATATGCCCCGCTGCGTCGGTCAGATACAGCTCGCTCATCGCAAGGTCGCCGATGAAGCGCGTATAGGATTTGAATCCCCCGCCGACGCATGATCCTTCATGATAATTCGCCATGAAATGCGACAGCGTATCCGCGATGGTCACGGCGTGCGCGCGCATATCCCTGACCGTTACATCCACAGTATGGCGCATGAACATCAGGGAAAACAGCACGCCGGCAATCAGCCCGAAGAGCAGGAGCACCATCGCAAAATACAGCGTCAGGCGGCGCGCGATTTTAGTCCTCATGCCCGGTCACCTCAAACTTGTAGCCCAGTCCCCAGATGGTCTTCACCTGCCAGTCCGGATGCTCAAAGGCGTCCAGCTTGGCGCGCAGCCGCTTGACATGGCTGTCCACGGTCCGGCTGTCGCCGTAATAATCATAGCCCCAAAGAAGCCCGAGCAGGGTTTCCCGCGAATAGAGCTTATCGCTGTTTTCTGCGAGCGTATAGAGGATCTCCAGTTCCTTTTTGGTCAGCGATACGCTCTGTCCGTTTATTCTGACCAGCGCATTATCCATATCAATATACAGGCTGCCGACGGTCAGCTGATGTCTGGAAATGCCCATGCCGGAGGACCGGTCGAGGCGGCGCAGGATGGCGCGGATTCTCGCCATGACCTCCTCTCCGGAAAACGGCTTGACGATATAATCGTCCGCGCCGATGTCCAGACCCATCACGCGCTCAAAGTCCTCGCCTCTGGCCGTGATCATGATGATCGGCACGTTGGACGTGCGGCGGATCTCCCGGCACAGTGCGAAGCCGTCCATATAGGGCATCATCACGTCCAGCAGAATCACCGCAAATCTTTCCCTGTGAAACAGTTCCAGCGCTTCCCTGCCGTCGGATGCAATCACAGGCTCAAAGCCTGCCGCTTTTACAAATCCGCTGATGATCCTCGTGATCTGAAGATTATCATCAGCAATCAGAATTCTATCCACAGATTGAGCCCCCAGTTTGCCAATGTGGGTTCATTATAGCACAGGCGTCCATTCCTCCATATAAAAGAGCCTAAAAAAACAAAAAATCGTCACAAATATTTGTTATTATCTTAACAAGAAACATTGTCTGTCTGCAGCATGTTTCTTCTTGCTTTTCAGACAGACAAGCACAATCACAAAACTGTGGTGGAGGAGATTATCATGATGGAAAAGAAGACCCAGACTCGCCGCGACTTTCTCAGGAACACCCTGAAGCTGGGCGCCGGCGTCGCCGCAATGACCGCGCTTTCCCCGGTGATGGCCATTGCTGAAGAAGAGCAGATTCCCTTTGCCTGGAAGCCGAACGCCGCTCCCTGCAAGCTGATCGAAGAGCTCGAGCCGTCCGCCGAAGGCGTGCGCAGCTTCAAGTTCACCACCGACGGCCGTTCCTGCTCCAAGAGCGTGACCTTCGACATCGTCGGCAAGGAAGAGTACGTCAAGAACGTCAAGTATGAAGGCGGCTGCTCCGGCGGCACGCAGGGCATCGCTGCGATGAGCGAAGGCCGTCCGGCTTCCGAGATCATCGGCGCCGTACTGGGTCTGGTCTGCCGCAACAAGAAGTCCGGTTCTTCCTGTGCCGATCAGCTGGCGCTCGGCCTGCAGCAGGCGCTGATGATCGTGCGCGGCACGCCGTGCCCGGGCTGCGAAGCGGGCGTGTGCACCAGCGCGAAGTAATTCCCCTGACTGTCCTCTGACTTCATGCAAATCAATATATAAATAAGGAGATTGACTGCTATGTCTAAGAAGATTTTCAGCATTTGCCTGGCGCTCGTGCTGGTTCTGTGTTCCTGCGCGGCTCTGGCTGATACGTTCGAAGGTATCGGCGAGGGCTTCAAGCCGCTTCAGGTCAAGGTCGACGTGACCGACGGCAAGATCGCTGCCATCGAAATGATCGTCAACGACGAAACTCCGGAAATCGGCGGCGTCGCCATCGAGACCCTGACCAAGCAGATCATCGACGGCCAGACCCTGGCTGTGGATACCATTTCCGGCGCGACCTACACCACCGTCGGCTTCACCGCCGCCGTGGCTGACGCCGTCGCCAAGGCCGGCCTCGATCCGGCTGGCATGGGCTGGGAAGACAAGTCCGTCGTTATCCTGCCGGCCTGCATGCGCATCAAGGAAATGCTGATCAAGAACGATTTCCATTACTTCAACTACACCACCGCCAACGTCTGCTCCGAGTACATCGCTTTCGCCATCTATGAGCCGGACATGACCGTGTGGGATCTGCGCGTTTACGGCGGCTGCCACGGCACCTCCGACGCCTTCGGCGCCCTGTGCAAGGGTCTGCCGGTGGAAGAGGCCATCGCCCGCCTCGGCGGCATCCAGTGCTCCGGCAGCGCGACCGGCGTTGATTCCTGCCCGGATCAGTGCGCTCAGGCGCTGACCGCTGCTGTCGGCATCATCAACGGCACCCTGTGCGAAGGCTGCACCGAAGCCCACTGATTTCCCCTTTTCAATCGTCTCTCAACTCCTTTTTCCGGGGCACCCATAACGCAGGGTGCCCCTCTCTTTTTGCCTCTCCGGCGTCCGCCTGCGTATCCACTGACTCCGCGCAATTCTGAAACACCTGCATAAATTCCGACAAAAATTATTATTCTCAATTGACAGCGCCTTTGCTGGTATTTTATAATGTAATTACCACGTGCTGTCTGTATTTCCGAACGAGAAAAATACGGCAGCAAGAATTTATTTAGGAGGTCTTTCTTTATGAAGAAGATCCTGGCTCTCGTTTTCGTCCTGGCCCTGCTGATTCCGTGCGGCGCTCTGGCGGCCGATCCGAACGGCACCGCCACCCTCACCCTCAGCTACGGCGACGTGAACCCGTTCGGACACGTTATCGTCAACGCTGCGGAGTACTTCCGTGACCAGCTCTACGAAAAGACCGAAGGCCGCATCTGGATGGAGATCTATCCCTCCGGCCAGCTGGGCGACGACGCTGAGTGCTATCAGGGCATGCAGATGGGCGCTGTGGACATGTACCGCGGCAACGCCTCTTCCCTGACCGACTTCGGCAAGAACCAGATCTCCGCTCTGGCCCTGCCGTACATCTTCCGTGACCGCACCCACTTCTGGGACGTCTGCACCAGCGAGCTGGGCGACTCCATCCTCGCCAACCTGCAGGAGTGCGGCACCGGCATGGTCGCCCTGTGCTTCCTGGATGAAGGCTCCCGCAACTTCTTCACCACCACCAAGCCGGTGACCAAGCTCTCCGACCTGGCTGGCCAGAAGATCCGCGTGCAGCAGTCCGCCCTGATGATGGACACCGTCTCCGCCCTGGGCGCTTCCCCGACTCCGGTTGACTACGCCGAGCTCTACACCTCCCTGCAGAGCGGCATCGTCGACGGCGCCGAGAACCCGCCGGCCTCCTACTACAGCAACAAGTTCTTCGAGGTTGCTCCGTACTACACCCTCGACGGCCACACCTACAGCCCGTCCGTCATCCTGATCTCCGAGATGATCTGGAACACCCTGTCCGCTGAGGATCAGGCCATCATGCGTGAAGTCGCCGACATGACCGAAGTTTACAACCGCGCCGAGATCGAGGCTGCCGACCAGGCCGCTTACGAGTCCCTGAAGGCCAACGGCGTCCAGATCCTCGAGCTGGAAGACCAGGCTGCGTGGGTCGAAGCCATGGGTCCGGTTTACGAGAAGCACGGCAAGGACTTCCTCGATCTGATCGCTCAGATCCAGGGCATGTAATTCAGCCGCAGCAAACACGTTTCATTCCGGTTGATTGCCAAAGGGCTGCTGCTGTCCGGCAGCAGCCCTTTTCTTTTCCTGACTCCATACCAAAGGAGGTCCCCCTTCACCATGATTGAAAAAATCCTGAATCGTTTCTACTGGCTGGCCGAGTGCCTTTGCAAAATCATGATGATCGTTCAGATTATCTGTGTTGCATTCGTCGTTATCGGCCGCTTCGTCTTCTCCAAGACGCCGGCCTGGGGCGAGGAAACCACCCTGCTGTGCCTCGTCTGGGTCGCCCTGATCAGCGCGGCCATCACCCTGCGCGAGAACGGCCACATGCGCATCACGGCATTCGACGAGCATCTTTCCAAGAAGACGCTCTTCGTTCTCGACCTGATCACCAACGCCTTCCTGCTCCTCTTTGCCTGTTTCATGATCAAGGAAGGCCTCAACCTCGCCAAGATCACCAGCATGAGCATTCTCCCTGGCCTGCGCATCAAATCCAGCTGGCTCTACTCTGCGACCTGGGTGTCCGGCATCGTCTACATCATTGCCGTTCTTGAAAGCGTTTGGCGCCTTCTGACCGGCAGGGAAATGCCGAAAGCTCCTGAAGCTTAAGGAGGATATTTTCAAGTGGATGCAAATACGATTGCAACGATCATTCTGATCGGTTCGTTCTTTGTGCTCATCGCACTGCGCTTCCCGATCGCCTTTGCGCTCGGCGTTTCTTCCGTTCTGTGCTGCGCCTACATCGGCAGGCCCATCACCATGGTTGCCCAGAACATCGTCCGCGGCATCAACACCTTCTCGCTGATGGCCGTTCCCTTCTTCATCATAGCAGGTGAAGTCATGGGCGCAGGCGGCATATCCGACCGGCTCATCAAGCTGGCCGACGCCTGCGTCGGCTGGATGCGCGGCGGTCTGGCCATCGTCAACTGTCTTGACTCCACCTTCTTCGGCGGCATCTCCGGTTCCTCCGCTGCCGATACCGCCTCCCTCGGCCCGATCGTCATCCCGATGATGACTAAGCAGGGCTACCCGCTCGAGTTCGCCACCAGCATCACCATCGCCAGCTCCGTGCAGGGCATCCTGATTCCGCCGAGCCACAACATGGTCATCTACGCCATGGTCGCCGGCTCCGTTTCCGTCGGCGCGCTGTTCATGGCCGGTCTGGTGCCCGGTATCCTGCTCGGTCTGGCGCTGGCTGTCTACTGCTATGTGCAGGCTGTCCGCCACAACTATCCGCGCGGCTCCGCCTTCTCCCTCAAGAAAATCTTTGTCACCCTGAAGGAATCCATCCTGAGCCTGTTCACCCTGCTGATCGTCGTCTTTGGCGTCACCCTGGGCATCTTCACCGCGACCGAGGCCGCCGGCTTCGCCTGCATCTGGTCCATCTTCCTCGCCCTGGTCGTCTATCGCGAGATCACCGTGAAGGATCTGTGGAAGCTGCTGGGCAAGGCCATGCGCACCATCTCCATGGTCATGATCCTGATCGGCACCTCCGCCGCCTTCGGCTGGCTGCTGGGCTTCCTGAAGGTGCCGGAGATGGTCTCCAACCTGATTCTCGGCTTCTCCACCAACAAGGTTGTCGTTCTCCTGATCATCAACCTGCTGCTGCTGATGTTCGGCATGCTGATGGATATGGCCGCGATCATCACCATCACCACCCCGATCCTCCTGCCCATCGCCATGCAGATCGGCATGGATCCGATCCACTACGGCGCGATGATGCTCCTCAACCTGGGCATCGGCCTGCTGACCCCGCCGGTCGGCAATACCCTGTTCATCGGCGCCGCCATCACCGGCATGAAGATCGAGAAGCTCGCCAAGGCGACCATCCCGTTCTACATCGTCATGGCGACCATGCTGATGCTGATCACCTTCGTTCCGGAAATCGTTCTGACCGTACCGCGTCTGATGGGTTACCTGTAAACCACGCAGCGCAAAGCAAAAGACCTTCTTTCCTCCATCCCTGCGGATGGAGCGAAAGAAGGTCTTTTTTTATGCTGCAGCGTCGCCGCTCTCATTCCGCCGCCATCGCGTACATCGCTTCCGCCAGGATGTTCGCGTTGTCCAGCAGGCGGCTGATTTCCATGAATTCGTCGGGCTTGTGCTCGCGCACCTCGTCGCCCGGGAAGATCGGGCCGAAGGCCAGCACATTGGGCAGCATCTTCGCATAGGTGCCGCCGCCGATGCTCTTGGGCCGCGAAACCGCATCGCCGGTGCAGTCCCTGTAGACCTGCATCAGCCTGCGCACAAGCCCGCTGTCCTCGGCCATATACAGGCAGTTTTTGTGGGTCGCCGCCGTCCTGCAAAAGCCGGCCGCCTCGAACGCCGCCTGCACCTGCGGGCCGCACAGCTCAAAGCGCTTTGTCACGGGATAGCGGTAATTGAGCCTGACCTCGATCGAGCTTTCATCCCCCAGCAGAACGCCGAAGTTGTTGGTCAGCGCGCCGGATACCTCATCCGCCATCGCAATGCCCAAGGACGCGCCGTCGTATTCCATGCCCAGCTTCTCCGCGAGGAAGCGGATCGCCGCAGCGAGCCTTCCCTCAAGAGGCAGCCTCTTCAGGAACTGCACAAGGCGGCCGTTGGCATTGACGCCCTCCTGCGGCGTTCCGCCATGCGCGCTGACGCCAAATGCCTCGATCTTCACGCCCTCTTCCGTGCGCGTGCAAGCGATCTCCGGCGCAGCTTCCGCGCAGATCGTCTCCGCCATTTCAGGGGAACAGGCAAACCGCGCCATCGCATAATCGGGAACGATGTTATGCGCCGTTCCGCCGCGCATTTCCAGCAGGCGCAGCGGCCCTTCCTGCCGGAAACTGCAGACATAGATTTCCGTGATCAGGCCCTTTTCCCCGTTGATGACGGGATATTCGCCGTCCGGCGTGACGCCCATAACGGGGATTTCGCCGCCGTGCTCGCGGTAATACTTCATATCGGCACTGCCCGTCTCCTCGTTCAGGCCGAACAGGATGCGGATGCGGCGCCTGAGCGGCAGCCCGGATTCGGCAATGGCCCTGAGCGCATACAGCGCCGCGATCGTCGGGCCCTTGTCGTCCATCGCTCCGCGCCCATAGATGCGCCCATCCCGCACAAGGCCTTCATAGGGCGGCACAGACCAGCCCTCTCCCGCCGGAACGACGTCCAGATGGCCCAGCACGGCGACCATTTCCTCGCCCTCGCCGTATTCGCAATAGCCCACCTGATGATCCATATGAGCGGCGGAAAAGCCCATCTCCTGCGCCAGATCGAGCATGTACGCAAGGCTGTCCTGCACAGGCCTGCCGTAGGGATAGCCGCTTCCATCCTCGCAATATACGCTGGGGATGCGGATCAGGCCCTGAAGATTCCGGACCAGCTCCTCCTGATAGCCTTCAATCAAGGCGCGAAAACGCATGCCATTTCCTCCCTCCAAGTCCGGCCGGCAAACCGCCTGATCTGCCGGCGTCCGCGGTCAATCCTCCAGCTGGCGAAGGATATACGCCTTAACCCTGTCCAGCCTGCTTTTCTTCCATGCGCCCTCCTCCGCCTTGCGGGAGAAGGGCACGATCACGCCGAAGTCCATGTGTGCGTCCTTGAAATAGCCGTCCGGTTCCTCGCTGAAGAAATAGCCGTCCCAGATCTCCTGCGACGCATCGGTAAAGCGCTTTGGCTCGAGGTAGATCATCTTGCGCATATCCTCCGCCACAAAGGCCTTCGCAGAAAGCGGCGCGAGCAGCTCGTATTCCTGCTCAGGGATATCCGTAAAGACGTCGGGCAGCGGCGCAGTATCAATGCGTTCCTCGCCGCGGATGATCCGGACGCCGACCGCCTCAAAGTCCATGCTTTCCGGCGTAAAAACGAGCTTGAGCAGAACGCCCGTATCGGTATACAGATGCACGCGCTGATAATTCGTATCGAAAATGAAATTGCCGAGCGAATAGAAGATCGCCTTGCCGTTTTCAAACAGCTCGTAGTTCTCGGGCACATGCGGATGATGCGCCACCACCACATCTGCGCCGAGCTCCAGATACTTCAGGTAGCGATCGCGCGTATAGGGGCTGGGCAGGCTGGTGAATTCCTCGCCGCCATGGGCGACCACCACGCACCATCTGCACCGCGCTTTGATCTCAGCGATGCGCGCAGCGATCCGCGCCATATCGTCCCAGCGGAAGATGCCGGCCGAATTTTCCGTCGCGGGGATACACTCCGCCATGTAGGAAACGCCGAACATGCCGATGCCGCCCGCCTCAAAAAGATACACCGGCTCGGACGCCTCCTCGATATTCAGCCCCGCGCCGAAGGTTTTGCATCCCATCTCCGCCGCAATCCTGCGCGTGCTGATCACGCCGTCCCGGCCCGCATCCATGGTGTGGTTGTTGCCGATGCTCCAGATATCCGCGCCCATTTTCTCCAGCACGCGCGTCGCCGCCGGGTTCATGCTGTGGAAGAACACGCCGCGCGATCCGTCGTCCGCCGCCTCGATCAGCGCGCCCTCAACGTTGGCGACGGTATGATCCGCGCTATGAAAAAAATCGAGCACGGACGGCGACAGCAGGTTTTCATCCTCCCAGCGCCTGTCCATGTACCGGTCAAACCCGATATCGCCCGTAAACACAATCGACGTTTTCTCTTTGGCCATGTTCCGCTCTCCTTATTCCGATCATTGCCGGGACTTCCATGCGCCCGAACGCATCCTGTCAGATGGTTTCATTATAGCACATCAGCAGCCGCGCGCTCAAGGACGACAGGAAAACACGTTCGCGATGCAAAGCTTTCCTCTATCCGCCCTTGAATCCCATCCGCAAAGCGGTTACAATGATGACAGCATCACCATCCGTCAACTGTTCAGGAGGTCGTTTCATGAAAGGATTTGCTTCTGCCCGATGCGAGTTCCTCTTCCCCGATACGGCGCTCGGCTCCATGCCCGAATCGCTTTTTGCCGCCTGCGCGAAAAACGGCAGGGTTGGCGTCCAGCTGCTCTTTGCATGCAGCGCGCCATGTGCTTCCCTTGAAATTTCCGCTGACGGCTTCCGCGCCGAACGCTTCCAGCTTCTGTCCGTCCCCGTCGAATACAACACGGGCGACGGCGTCAACCAGGGCGGCGCAATGGTCATCCTGCCCGATGAAAAGCCCGATTACGCTGTCCGCCAGGCGCCCTTCGCCGTATACGACTGCCTGCGCCCGCTGGAGAGCAGCGATCTCCCCGCCGAAGACGGGCGCTGCGCCGCATATCTGACGCTCGCTCCGGAGGAGGGCCTCCTGCCCGGCCGGCACATCGCCGAAATCGCGCTGACGGCAGGCGGCGAACGCCATGTGCTTCGCCTTGAAATCGCGGTCTATCCCGTCGCCTTTGACGAGAACCGCTTCAAGCAGACCAACTGGTTCAGCATCTGCGCGATGGAGCAGATGCACGGCGTGCGCCGGGGAACGCCGGAATTCTATGCCGTCGTGCGCGCTTATGCGCGCTCCATGCGCAGCGTCCATCAGAAGGTCTTCCTCCTGTGGATGCACGAGGATCTCTCCGAGCGCAGGACGAAGCAGCCCTGGACATTCGACTTTGAGGACATGAAGCCCATCATCGAAATCTTCTTCGAGGAAGGGTTTGACACCTTCGAAACCGGCGGCATCATCTGCCGCGGCTACCGCGCAGACGGCAGCCCGGACATGTACACGGACGATTTCAAATGCGCCGCCGATCCGACCGTTTCCGTTGATTCGCCCGAGGGCTATGCGCTTTTGAGCTGCGAGATGCGCGCCTTTGCCGGTTTTCTGCGCGAAAACGGCTGGATGGACCGCGTCCTGTTCCATGTCATGGACGAGCCCGACGTGCATTACAAATCCGACGCGGACCTGCAAAAGCGCCGCCTGCAGTTCTTCGCCGCCGCGAACATCGTGCGCCGCCATCTGCCGGGCGTGCGCATCATCGAGGCCGTCAAGACCACGACCTTCAAAAGCGCGATCGACATCATGGTGCCCATCACGGACGGCTACCAGCATAACAAGGCAGAGTTCGACGCCTGTATCGCCGCGGGCGAAGAGATATGGACCTACGTCTGCTGCGCGCCGACGGGCAAATGGCTCAACCGCTTCCTCGATCAGCCGCTGATCCACGGCCGCCTTCTCTTCTGGGGCTGCGCGGCAAATCGACTGCGCGGCTATCTGCACTGGGGCTACAACCAGTTCGGCGGCGTACCCGATCCCTTCAAGGCGACCAGCGCGCGCAACTGGACCGGCATCGGCACGAACTTCCCCTGCGGCGACGCCTTCATCGTCTATCCCGGCGACGGCGGCCCATGGCCGAGCATGCGCCTGGAAGCCGAACGCGCCGGCGCGGAGGACGCAGCGCTTTTGGACGCTCTGCTGGCGCTCGATCCCGCCGCGCACGACGCCCTCATCGCGCGCGTCTTCCGGGGATTTGACGACTACGACGACGCGCCCGAAGCGCTGGAAAGCGTACACGAAGAACTGCTTCGCCTGCTGAGCATGTGACCATAAGCGCATACAGAAGCGGCGCGTCCGCCCCGGATGGGGAAAGGACGCGCCGCTTTTTCATATTCTTGTGTGATGTAAATCTTTCTGCAAAGAATCGGTCTCGATCGCAAAGCAGCAGGATTGACAGAAGTATGTCGGAAATGCCGCCGGCAGCATGCCGGTTACTTCTGATCCACCCAATTAAGCACCGCCGGCAGATGGCTGTCCCAGTAGTCCCACTCGTGCATGCCGTGATCCTCGACATAGGTATGTTCGATGCCGAGCTTGTCAAGATGCGCGTGGAAGCGGCGGTTCGGGTCGATCGCCATCATATCCTCCACGCCGCACCACATGCAGATCGCGGGCAGATTCTCCTTCCCGGCAGCCTTCTCAGCCAGCAGGAAGAGGTTATTGACCTCGTCCGCAGCGAAACGCTCGCGCGGGCCATAGGTCGTCAGGAACTGCATCATCGAGCCGAACGCGCGCTCAGAGAGCTCGTCCTTCTTCGCATAGAGCGCTTCGATCGTCCCGATCTCCCGGCATTCGGGCGGCAGCAGCGCCGCGCGATCGCAGCCGGAGGACATCACCGCGATGCGGCTGAAACGATCCGGGCAGGCAAGGCCGAGCTTGAGCGCGCCGTAGCCGCCCATCGAAAGGCCCGCCGCCCAGGTATGCTCGCGGTCGGTCAGCACGGGTAGATACGCCGCGCAGACCTCCGGAAGCTCCTTTGAAACGAAATCGAAGTAGCGCAGGCCGGCATACTGATTGGTATACGCGCCAAGATGCGTCGTCGGGGTGACGATCGCCATGTAGTGCTTGCGGGCATACTGCTCCAGCGCGCTCAGGCGCATGTAGCTGCTTTCGCAGTCGGTCATGCCATGCAGCAGGAGCAGGAGCGGCATTTTGCCGCGTTCCTCCGTCCGGTAGATATCCGGCAGCACGGCCTCAAACCGCACTTCCATATTCAGCGTCCGGGAAAAATACGCAAACGTCAGATGCGCCATACCATCATCCCTTCACAGCGCCGGCCATCATGCCGCCGATGATCTGCTTCTGCATGAAGAAGTAGAAGATCATCATCGGGAGCATGGACACCAGCAGGCAGGCAAACACCAGCGGATACTGCGTGGCGTGCTCGCCCTTGAAATTATACTGGAACAGCACCAGCGTGCGCTCCTCCGGCAGCTTGAGCAGGAGGCTGGGCAGCAGATAGTCGTTCCAGAACCACAGGCAGTTCTTGATCAGCACGGTGCTGATGATCGGCTTCATGACCGGATACATGATCTGCGTATAGACCTGGAAGGTCGACGCGCCGTCGATATAGGCCGCCTCTTCCATGTCGGTGGGCACGGTCGCCAGATAACCGGTGATCAGGAACACGCCCTCACAGGTCGCGCCGCCCAGATAGATCAGCAGCAGGCCGTTCTGATCGGCCAGGTTCATGTTGTTGAGCAGCTTGATGACGGGAATCATGCGCACCAGGAACGGAACGAAGATACCGGCCAGCATGTAGTAATACAGGAAGCTATAGATCTTGGAGGTGCGCATCCTGCGCGCGATGGGATAGGCCGCCATCGGCAGGAGAATCGCGCAGCCCAGAAGACCCAACAGCGTGATTTTCACAGAATTAAAGAACGAAATCAGGAACGTGGGCTTTTCAAAGATGGTTTTGAAATTTTCCAGATTCAGCTTCTGCGGAAGCGCAAAGAACCGGGAATACAACTCCATGTCCGTCTTGAACGCAGAAACAATCGTCAGGTAAAACGGAATCGCAACGATGACAAGGCCCAGAGAGAGTACGATGAAGGTAAACGTCTGAAGCTGGCGCTGCTTTTTCATTCGTACACCTTCTTCCTATTGGTCAGATAGATCTGCACGACGGAGATCGTAATGATCACGACCGCCAGCACGATGGCTTCCGCCACGCCGGTGGAGAACTTGAGCTCCGTGAATGCGTGCTTCATGATCAACATCGTCACGCTCTCCGTGCGGCCGGCCGGGCCGCCGTCTGTGAGGGCGAGGATGTAATCGTAGATCATCAGGCTTTCCTTGAGCGCCAGCACCAGAATCATGCTGATGGTGGGCAGCAGGAACGGGATGGTGATGTGCTTGAAGATATTCCAGCCGGTCGCGCCGTCCAGCTGCGCCGATTCGTTCAGCTCAGCCGGAATCGTCTGCAGGCCTGCAAGCACGAGGACTGTCGGAATACAGACGCCCTGCCACAGGTTGACGAACAATATGCCAAATTTGGCTTTCGCGGGATCGATCAATATGTTGGTTTTCAGCCACTCAATGCCGAGCGTCTCGCCCACGGCCGGCAGGCCATGGCCGAAGATCTGGCGGAAAATCATACCGCAGGACAGCATGCCGATGACCGCCGGGAAGAAATACGCCGAGCGGAAGAAGGAGCGCGCGCGCACCTTCTGGTTGAGCAGCAGACCCAGCACAACCGCAAGGAGCACCAGCAGCACAACGTACATCAGCACGTAGGTCGCGTTGAAGGTCACAGCGCGCTGGAAGCGCGAATCACCGAACATGCGGACGTAGTTGCGGAAGCCTACGAACTTATACTTGCGCTTGATTCCGTCCCAGTTGGTAAAGCTGTAATACAGACCGACAAAAATGGGGAACACGGAAAAGAGCGTGTACAGGATGAAATTGGGCGTGACGAAGAGCGCATGCGTCAATTCACGATCCCAGTCCACGCGCTTTTTGCGTTTGGCTGCCATGGTATCCTCCTTCCTGCATAAAAAAGGGAAAGGGCGTTTCCCGACGCCGGGAAACGCCCTTGATTGCGTGTTATTCGGCGTCCTCGTAGAAGTCAACAGTCATGGTATCCCAGGTCTCGATGAAGGCGTTCACGTCGCCGTCGAGGAGCAGCTGCTGGAGCATGATCTGGATCTCGTCACGGTAGCCAGCCGGCCAGTAGGTGGACGGAATCAGGGCGAAGCGGCCATCCTGCATCGCGGCAGAGATCGCGCTCATGTGCGGGATTTCGTAGTTGGTGGACAGAACGACGTTCGGGTTGCGGTCGCCCTCGGCGAACTTCTGCGCCGGGCCCTCGCTCAGGAAGTAATTGAGGAACTTCTTGGCGCCTTCGACGTTGTCGCTGTCAGCGCCGACGGTCAGCGCGATATCGACAGTGCCGCAGGTGAACGGTTCCACGCCGCTGAAGGTCGGCGGAACAACCGCTTCATACTTGAGTTCCGGGTTCAGGTTCATGAACACGGAGTTGCCCCAGGTGCCGGTGAACAGCATCGCGATTTCGCCGGCGGCGAACATGCGGTTGCAGTCGTCGTCGTCGGTGCTCAGCGGATCAAGGCCAGCGTAGGAGTACAGCTTCACCCACTTCTCCATGTAATCGACGAACGCCGGATAATCCTTATGGGAAGCGCCCTCGGCGACAGCCTCGGCGACCTTCCAGGCCTCGTGATCCACGCAGCCGCCCAGCAGGCGCTCGAAGTTCTGGCCCAGGTTGCCAACGCTCTTGCCCTGCAGCGCGATCGGGTTGACGCCCGCAGCCTTGAGGGTTTCGCAAACGGCGATCAGCTCGTCGTAGGTGGTCGGGATAGCCAGGTTGTGCTGCGCGAAGATGTCGGTGTTGACATACAGCGCATAGCCGTTCATGGTGATCGGCACAACGTAGTGCTTGCCATTGTAGGCGGCCAGCTCAACGATGTCCGGGCTGATCTTGGTGAGGAACTCCTCGCCGGTCAGATCGAGGAAGTAGCCCTCGTCCATCATGTTGTAGTACGCGCTCTGGAGATAGACGCCGCCGATATCCGGGATATCGTTGGACGCCACGCGGCCCAGGAACGTGCTGCCGTCGGCAGTGGTGGTCTGCACAACCTTCACATCCGGATTCTCCGCGGAGAAATCAGCGATGATCTGGTCGTAGATTTCGATAGCTTCCTTCTTCTGGGAGTAGAGCTCGACCGTGCCGGCGTCGAGTGCGGCCAGGGCGGGCACCACGCTGAGGATCATCAGCAGGCTCAGAAGGAGGGCGATACATTTGCGACTCATAGTTCATCCTTCTTTCTTTTCAGGCGTCTCACGCGCCTTTTTTATTGATTCTATTATACAATCCACCGTCCAAAATCAAAACGCCACTTTTATCACTTTTTTACCATAAATTCGGATTATTTTGTTCATTAGTCCGATTGTCCCAAAACGCTATTGCCTTTTCTCGTCTATATCAGTAAAATTACCATGGACAGGTTGAACCATTCCCGAAGGGGTGCAGCATATTGATGAACATGAAGCAGAAGCCTTATAGGCAGACAGGCCCTCGAAGCGTTTCCTTCGCCTCTCGCCTGCGGGCCATTGCCGCCATACAGGTCATCATCTGCGCGCTTTTGTTCGTCTTTCTGGCCATCGACAAGCCGCTGGACGATTACCGCGCCTATCAGCAGGACACCGCGCAGGCCTGCGCGCTGA
>JAFSCW010000130.1 GCA_017436605.1 Clostridia bacterium
AAGATGGGCAGGCATATGCCTGCCCATCTTTCTTCTTGATTTTCGCAAGGATGTGATTCACATGAAAAAGACTCAGACTAAGGCTTTTGCCAATCTCGTCGCCTCTGTGATTCTGCTCGTCTTCGAAATCTGGGCCTATGTTCAGACCCTGGGCTTCAAGATCGTCAAGAAGGCGGCTGTTCAGCCGGCCACCTTCCCGCAGATCATGTGCATTGGCATGATGGTCTTCACCATCATCCTGCTCGTTCAATCCCTTCTCAAGCTGAAGAACATGAAGGAAGACGATCCGCTGGCTGAACCGTCTGCGAGCATTAACATTCTCAAGAACAAAGGTGTTCAGGCTGGCGCTTTCGTCATCGTGCTGTGCATCGCTTACGCAGCGCTGTTCGAAGTCCTCGGCTATGTGCTCGTGTCCGCTCTTGTTGCCGCGATCATCATGTGGCTGATCGGCAAGCGTGACGTCAAGCAGATCCTTCTCGTCTCTGTGCTCGTTCCGCTGGCCATGTGGCTGGTGTTCTACAAGCTCCTCACCGTTAATATCCCGATGGGCGTGCTGCAGCCGCTGCGCGACCTCATCGATCTGATCTAAGAAAGGAGGCGCTTGTATGAATTGGGGTTTGCTTTTTGAAAGCTACGGCGCTGTATTCTTTAATCCGCAGGTGCTTCTGATGACGCTGCTTGGCGCAACCGGCGGCGTTCTCCTCGGCGCAATTCCGGGCATGACCGCGACCATGGGCGTTGCGCTTCTCATTCCCTTCTCCTTCGGTATGGACCTGATTCCGTCCATCGGCCTGCTGCTGGGCATCTACTGCGGCGGCATGTACGGCGGTTCCATTTCCGCGATCCTCATCCACGCTCCGGGTACTCCGGCTGCCGCTGCCACGCTGCTGGACGGTTATCCGATGTGCCAGAAAGGTCAGGCCGGCCGTGCGCTGTCCATCGCCATGTTCTCCTCCTTCTGCGGCGGCGTCATCGGCGCTCTGATCATGACCTTCCTCTCCCCGCTCGTTGCTGACGTTGCGATGGAGTTCACCTCTGCTGAGATGCTGATGCTGGCCGTCTTTGGCCTGTCCGTCATCGTCGCCATCTCCGGTCAGTCCATCTCCAAGGGCCTCATCTCTGCCTTCTTCGGCATGCTGCTGTGCACCATCGGTATGGACCCGACCTACAGCGCGAAGCGCTATACCTTCGGCGTGAAGCCGCTGTATTCCGGCCTCGCTTTCATTCCGGTTCTGATCGGTCTGTTCGCTGTTGCAGAAATCATCTCCGGCGTTGAGCGCATCATCAACGGCGAGGAGAAGCAGGAAACCTCCAACGAGAAGATCAAGGAAGTTCTGCCGGACCTCAAGACGATCATGGCTATCTGGCCGCAGATCATCTCCGGCGGTATCATCGGCACTTTCATCGGCGCCATCCCGGGCGCCGGCGGCGACATCGCCGTGTTCGTTTCCTACGGCTTCAACAAGAGCTTCAGCAAGTATCCGGAGAAGTGGGGCACCGGCATCCCGCAGGGTGTCGCTTCCACCGAGTCCGCGAACAACGGCTGCTCCGGCGGCGCGATGATCCCGTTGCTGTCCCTGGGCGTCCCGGGCGATGCGGTTACCGCGATCATCCTTGGCGCGTTCATCATGAAGGGCATCCAGCCCGGTCCGACGATGTACATCGACAAGCTGGACACCGTTTACTGCGTCTTTGCCGCGCTGATGCTGGCGAACCTCGCCATGCTGATCGTCGGCTGCGCAGGCGTCCGCTTCTTCGCCAAGATCGTCTCCGTTGAGAAGAAGATCCTCTACCCGATCATCCTGGTCATCTCCCTGCTCGGCGCCTTCTCCATCAACAAGAACGTCTTCGACGTTGGCGTTTGCGTGGTCTTCGGCATCATCGGCTGGCTGATGAATAAGTTTGAGTTCCCGCTCAGCCCGATCCTCCTGGCGCTCATCCTTGGACCGATGTGCGAGCAGAACTTCGTCCGCTTCATGGACCTGAACGGCGGTAATTTCATGGCCATCACCGGTCATCCGATCGCTGTTGCCTTCTTCGTGATTGCTGTGGGTACCGTTCTGTTCTCCATTTACAATCAGCAGAAGATCAACAAGCGCGAAGCTGCTGCCAAGGCTGCTGCGAAGGCTGCCGAAAGCAAGTAATCCTTCCTCAATAACAAAAAGAAGATGTCCTTTCGAGGCATCTTCTTTTTTTGCCATTCAGGCAACCGCACGAATCCCCATGCATCGTGTATGACGGAATAGCATGCATTGTTCTTGTCCTTTTACAAACGATGCAGGCAATCATCCAATCAGCGACAATTATGCGACAAAAGAAAAGAACCGGAAATCCGGTCCTTTGTCTTTGGAAGAATTACTTCGCGAGCAGGGTCTCGTCAACCCACTTCTGATACAGACCCTCGGCATTGATCTGATCGATCAGCTCCTGGATCTTCGCAGTGAGCGCATCCTCACCCTTCACGCTGGCGATGTAGTTGCCGCCCTCAAAGTCGAACGCAAACTCGGCGATCTCGAGGTCGTCATTCTCAGCCAGAACGCTGTCGTACACGGTCTTCGGGATGGCAAGCGCATCGACGCGGCCATTCTTCACCATGTTGACGCCGTCCGGGATCTTGGTGATCAGCTCGAGCGTCGCGCCGGTGAGCTGCTCCTCGACCATGATCTGCTGGTTGGTACCATTCTGCGCGGCAACGGTCTTGCCGTCGAAAGCCTCGGCGGTGTTGTAGGCAGCGCCCTCGCCCTTCCTGACGAGCAGGCCCTGATCACCCTCGTTCCAGTAGATGCCGGTGAGCTCCATGGCATTGGTGCGCTCCGCATCGTAGGTGAGGCCGGCGACGACCATATCGACCGCGCCCTGACCAACGGCAGCGAGGCAGGCGTCAAAGGCCATCGGCTGGATCTCCAGCTCAACGCCCAGCTGCTCAGCCATCCACTGAATCATCAGAATGTCGGTGCCGACGATGTTGCCTTCGTCATCGATGTACTCATACGGCGGCCAGTCCGGGCTGGTCGCGACGACAAGCTTGCCGGCGGCCTGGATATCAGCCAGACGATCGGCCATCGCCAGAGAGCAGGTCATGATCATCGCAATCGCGAGCACGAGAGCAAAAAGCTTCTTCATAGGAATATTCCTCCTTATTTAGTTGTGCACCGCTTTTCTGGCGCTTCCAGAAAAAACGATAGCGCTATTTTACAACGCCATTATGCATATGTCAAGTGAATATACTGCATAATTACAAGTATGATGCCCTTTTTTTGAAGAAAAAAATATTTTTGAAGGAAAAAAATGATGTGGACTGGTTGTTTCTTCTTCCGGATTGTGATAGAATATCACAGCTATATGCTTGTTGAGAGAGTGTATGAACATCCGAAAGGTGTGAATATTTATGCCAGAACTCAGTCGTCGTGTACAGACGTTTACAGATTCCGTCATTCGCCGTATGACCCGGATCAGCGATGAGGTCGGAGCCATCAATCTTTCTCAGGGCTTTCCGGATTTTCCGCCGCCCAGGGAGATCACCGATCGCCTCCGCGAGGTTGCCGATGAAGGCCCTCATCAGTATTCCGTGACCTTCGGTGCTGAAAACTTCCGCGAAGCGCTCGCACGCAAGATGGGCCGCGCTTACGGCCGCGATATCAACCCGGATACCGAGATTCTCGTAACCTGCGGCGGCACCGAGGCCATGATGAGCGCCATGATGACCGTCTGCAACCCCGGCGACAAGGTCGTCGTCTTCTCCCCCTTCTACGAGAACTATGGTGCGGATGCCATCCTCTCCGGCGCGGATCCGATTTTCGTTCCGCTTGTTCCGCCCACCTTCGATTTTGACCGCGAGGTTCTCGAGGACGCCTTCCGCCAGCATCCCAAGGCAATCATCGTCTGCAATCCGTCCAATCCGTGCGGCAAGGTCTTCACGCGCGAAGAGCTCCTCTTTATCGGCGGCCTGTGCAGCAAATACGACGCTTATATGATCACGGACGAAGTCTATGAGCATATCGTGTTTGCTCCGCATGTCCATGTCTATGCCGGTTCGCTTCCCGAGATCGCCGACCGCGTTATCTGCTGCTCTTCCCTTTCAAAGACGTATTCCATTACGGGCTGGCGCCTCGGTTATCTGATCGGACCGGCCGACGTCATCGAAGGCGCGAAGAAGGTGCACGATTTTCTGACCGTCGGCGCTGCCGCGCCGCTTCAGGAAGCGGCCGTCGTCGGTCTTCAGTTCCCGCAGAGCTACTACGACGATCTGACTGCGCTGTACACCAAAAAGCGGAAGATTTTCCTCGATGGTCTTGATCGAATCGGTCTTCAGCATACAACTCCCCAGGGGTCTTATTTTGTGATGGTGGATATCAGCGAATTCCAGAAGCCCGGCATGCAGTTCCACGGCAAAACGGATATGGAATTCTGCGAATGGATGATCCGCAATGTCGGCGTTGCCGCCGTTCCCGGTTCCAGCTTCTTCCGCGAGCCGGTCAATCATCTGATCCGCCTTCACTTCGCCCGCAGCGAAGAGACCCTTTACGAGTCCATCGACCGTCTGTCCAAGATTCCGGAGCTGCTCAAATCATGTACATCACAGACCTGATCACGCTGCCGAAGTTCTGCTTTGGCCGCGGCGTCTATCATCGCTTTCCTTCCCTCTGCCGCAGCATGGGCGCTTCCTTTGCGGTCGTCGGCGGCGTAACCGCCATGGAAAAGGGGCTTCCCCCTCTCCGAAGAGCCATCGGGCAGACGGATATGAACATGCTCTGTGCGCTTCCCTTTGGAGGCGCATGCACTGAGCGCGCCATGCATGCGCTCGCCGAGCAGATTGCGCCGCTTTCCCCCGATTTCCTCGTGGGTATGGGCGGCGGAAAGGCCATCGACACCGCCAAGGGCGTGGCGCATCTGCTGCAGATTCCGCTGGTCAGCATGCCGACGCTCGTGTCAAACTGTGCGCCGATTACAGCGCTGTCCGTCGTTTATCGCGAGGATGGTCCCTTCGACCGTTTCATGTTCTTCGACGCTCCGCCGGCGCTTACGCTGGTTGACCTCGATCTTGCTGCCAACGCGCCGGCTGAATTCTTCCGCGCGGGCATGGGCGATACGCTGTCCAAGCATCTTGAGAGCACCTTTTCCGCGAGAAACGATGTGCTCGGCAGGGACATGGATCACATGTCCGCAATCGGCCTCGCGCTCTCCAGCACCTGTTTTGATCCGATCATTCAGCACGGACGCGCAGCGCTGGACGAGGTTCTTCGCCACGAAGCCGGCCCTGCGATGGAGATCTGTTCGCGCAGCATCATCGTCTCCGCAGGTCTCGTATCGCTGATGGCCAATGATGATTATAACTGCGCGCTTGCGCATGCCGTCTGCTACGGCCTGCAGCATTTTGAGCACGTCGAGACCGGCTGCCTGCACGGCGACCTCGTCGCCTACGGCGCGCTGGTACAGCTCGTGCTCGATCATCAGATGGAAAAAGCAAAGGAGCTCAAGCGTTTCCTCGTTTCGATCGGTACGCCCGTCACGCTCGCTGATATGAACGTTCCGCTTGACCGCGAAGAGCTGTCCGATTGCCTGATTGAAGCGACCAGCGGGCCTGATATGGCTCATATTCCCTATGCCATCACGCAGGATATGGTCTTTGAAGCCATGCGCTGCGTTGAAACCCTATAACTCAAACAGAACCCTGATTAAGGAGGAAATCCCTTGCTCGCCAATATCGAAAGGCTGCTTGTCAAGTACGGCATGAACTTTATCGAAGGCCTGGGCACGACGCTTCTGCTCGCCTTCGTCTCCGTGCTGGTCGGCTGTCTGATCGGCGCCATCGTCGCCATTATGCGCCTGTCCAAATCCAAACTCCTCAAGGGAATTGCATCGGTTTACACCGAGATCATCCGCGATACCCCTCTGCTCCTGCAGCTCTATTTCTTCTATTTCCTGCTGCCGGACATTCTGCCCGCGCTCAAGCTTTCCAAGTTTACCTGTATCGCCGTCGCCCTGATTTTCAATTCCGGCGCATACATGTCCGAGATTTTCCGTTCTGGTATTCAGTCAATTGACCGCGGCCAGACGGAAGCCGCGCGCTCTCTGGGCCTTTCTGCAAGCCAGACGATGCTGCGCATTGTCCTGCCGCAGGCCTTCAAGAACGTCCTGCCTGCCATGTGCAACGAATTTGTTGCCATTACCAAGGAAACTTCTCTGGCGTCCACCTTCTATGTCGGCGACCTGATGACGCAGTACCAGACGATTTCCGGCAAGACCTATCTGGTTCTTGAGCCGCTGATCATCATCGGCGTAATTTACTTCGTGCTGACGTTTACGATGAGCAAGCTTGTCGCCATGCTCGAACGCAAGCTCAAGGAGGGCGATTGATTTATGAGAGAGCATTTTGATTACAAGAGCGCGCCCGAGCTGATCCGCGTTGAAGACCTCCATAAGGACTTCGGTTCCCTGAAGGTGCTCAACGGCATCACGGAGACGATTCATAAGGGCGAAGTCGTTTCGCTGATCGGCGCTTCCGGCTCCGGCAAGTCCACCTTCCTGCGCTGTCTGAACCGCCTTGAGGAAGCCACTTCCGGTCATATCTGGTTCAACGGCGTCGATATTGCCAACAAGTCCCTGAACATCGACAAGCATCGCCAGAAGATGGGCATGGTTTTCCAGCATTTTAATATCTTCCCGCATATGTCCGTTATCGACAACATCACTCTTGCTCCGACTCTCCTCGGTAAGATGAACAAGGACGAGGCTGTCGCCAAGGCCGAAGCGCTTCTGCAGCGTGTCGGTCTGTATGACAAGCGCGACAACAAGCCTTCGCGTCTTTCCGGCGGCCAGAAGCAGCGCCTTGCGATCGTCCGCGCGCTTGCGATGGAGCCGGAAGTCATGCTCTTTGACGAACCGACCTCTGCGCTCGACCCGGAAATGGTCGGCGAGGTGCTCGAGGTTATCAAGGATCTGGCCCGCAACGACATGACCTGTGTGATCGTTACCCACGAAATGGGCTTCGCTCGCGAGGTCTGCAACCGCGTCCTTTTCATGGATGAAGGCGTCATCTGCGAGCAGGGACATCCTCACGATCTGTTCGATCATCCGCAGAATGCACGCACGAGAGATTTCCTGAGCAAGGTTCTGTAAGATGAAGCTGACTCATATCGTTTCCCCTGAAGACGAAGGACTCACGCTCCATCAGCTGCTGCGCGGCCCGATGGCGCTTTCAGGCAGGGAAACCCGTAACGTAAAAGCTCAGGGCGCCGTCACCGTTGACGATGCGCCCTTTTTTTCCAATCAAAAGGTCAGCGCCGGCATGATTGTCCGGGTGATGCTCAACGATTACGACGCTGCTTTGCAGGCGCCGTCATGCGCAGCGCCTGTCAGTGTCCTCTATGAAGACGACGCATTGATCGCTGTACGCAAACCTGCGCTTGTGCAGTGTCATCCTTCCCCCTCCGCCCCCGGCGGAAGCGACACGCTCGAATCGCGCGTCAGCAACTATCTCGGAATGTCCGTACATCCGGTTCATCGACTCGACCGGGAGACAACCGGCATCGTTCTTTTTGCCAGGCTGCCCTATGTGCAGGCGCATCTGCAGCGGCAGATGGCAGATGGAAGCTTTAAAAAAGTCTATCGTGCTTGGGTCTTCGGCGTACCTTCTCCTCTTTCCGGCGAGATTTGCGCGCCAATCCGTCGCGAGACCCCCGACAGCTTTACGCGGATCGTCGCCGAAGATGGACAGAGAGCAATCAGCAGGTATACGGTTATTCAAACGCTTCTTCTCAAGGAGGGACAGGCCGTTTCACTGCTGGAGCTTTCGCCCGTCACCGGCAGAACCCATCAGCTCCGCGTGCATATGACGCATATCGGCTGTCCGCTTCTCGGCGATACGAGGTATTTTTCGGAGGCTTCCAGCAGGCTGTCCGCTTCTCTTTCGCTTTCGTATCATCAGCTCTCCGCCGTTTCCCTGTCATTTATTCATCCGATCACTGGCAGGCCCATGCAGCTTTCCTGTCATGCAGATTTCTCTTTTGATCCCGCAAACGCTTGCGCGTCCCCATGACAACTGTTTCCATCACGAACGGCATCTGTGCAGAGATGCCGTTTTTTCTTATGCTGTTTGCGTTTTTGCTGCGCCCTATCCACCGCTTCCAGAAGATGGAATTGATTATAAAGGAATAATTGATTATCTTCCTTCGTCGTATTTGCAGAAGGCGATCGGGACGGCCGCTTGATCGCCTTCTCAACGACAAAGGAGGCATACCTCATGCAAAGCAACAACAAGAAAGCGGCGCTTGCCGCGATGATGTGCATGGCGATGGCGGTTCCTTTTTCCGCGAACGCCGAAAATGAAACCCGCGTGATTACCTGCGGCACGCTGAACCTGCGCGCCGAAGCCGGTACTGATTCTGCCATTCTGGGCAAGTATGGCTGGGGCACCGAAGTCGAGGTGCTTGGTTATGATGGAAACTGGGCCTATGTCGAGGTTGGCGGTCAGACAGGCTATATGTACAGCCAGTATCTTGGCAAGGAAGGCTCCACCCTCTATACCGCCTATGTCAAGACCAATACCCGCGGCCTGAACCTGCGCGCCGAACCCAACGGCATGATCCTCGGATCCTATCCGCGCGGCACCAAGGTCTCCGTGCTCTCCAGCGAACATGGCTGGAGCAAGGTCGAGGTCGAAGGCAAGACCGGCTACATGTCCAGCCAGTGGCTCTCCAGCGGAAAGCCTTCCTCCAGCGAAAGCAGCAGCGCAGCGATCGGCTCCGCCGTCGTGAGCAATCCGCGCGACACGCAGGTTCTCTTCCTCAGAAGCGAACCCTCCACCGCCAGCGAATCGCTCGGCTATTACCGCAACGGCAAGACGGTCAAGCTTCTTGCGAAGCTGGATGGATGGTATAAGGTTGAGGTAGACGGCAAAACCGGCTACATGATGAGCCAGTATCTCAAGGTAACCGAAGATATTGTCTCAGGTACAGCTGTCGTTTATAACCCCAACGGCAACAGCTATGTCAATTTCAGAAGCGCCGCCAGCCTGAATGCGTCCATCATGGAACGGATTCCCGTTGGCTCGAAGATCGAGGTGCTCAGCAAGGGCACCGACTGGACAAAGGCTGTATACGACGGCAAGACCGGTTATATCTCTACCTGGTTCCTGAAATTCTGATGATTCCCTTTCTCTCTGTTTCCTGTTCTCTTCCGCGAAGCCGGCTCTCCCGGCTTCGCTTTTTGCATATCGTATACTTTTTGTCCTGTCCGGTCATCCTAAGCGCAAAACAGACGCGGAGGTATGACCATGCATTCCACAGAAATTGTCAGCGTACTTGGCCGGGAAGTGCTCGATTCGCGCGGCAATCCTACCGTCGAAGCCGAGGTGCGCCTTTCATGCGGCGTCACCTGTACCGCAATCGCACCAAGCGGCGCATCCACCGGCAAGCATGAGGCTGCCGAGCTGCGGGACAACGACATGCAGCTTTACGGCGGAAAAGGCGTACGAAGGGCCAGCAAAAACATTTCCGTGACCATCGACAGAGCGATCAGAGGCACGGACGCCGCCGACCTGCATGCCGTCGATCACGCCCTCTGCGCCCTCGACGGCACGGACAACAAGTCCGTTCTTGGCGCAAATGCTACGCTCGCCGTCTCCATGGCCTGCGCCAAGGCGGCCGCAAGCGCACAGGGCGTCGCGCTGTATCGCTTTCTCGGCGGCGCGCAGGCCATCACGCTGCCCATGCCCATGATGAATATCCTCAACGGCGGCGCGCACGCAGGCAACGATCTCGATATTCAGGAATTCATGATCGTGCCGGTCGGCGCGCAAAGCTTCCGCAGCGCGCTGCGCATGGGCGCAGAGGTTTATCATGCGCTGGCGGCTCTGCTCCGGAAAAAAGGCCACAGCACTGCTGTAGGTGACGAGGGCGGCTTTGCACCCGATCTGCGCGATGAAATCGAAGCCATCGAGCTGATTCTTGAGGCCATCTCGCGCGCCGGTTATGCAGCAGGAAGTGACTTTGCGCTCGCCCTCGATGCCGCTTCCAGCGAATGGAGAACGGGGCTTGGGTATACCATGCCCAAGAGCAAACGATCCTTTACTACCAGCGAGCTGATCGAGCACTGGCAATCGCTCACAGAAAAGTATCCCATCCGCTCCATCGAGGATCCGCTGGGCGAGGAGGACTGGAACGGTTGGAAAGACCTGACTTCAAGCCTTGGTTCGCGCTGTCAGCTGGTCGGCGACGATCTGTTCGTAACCCAGGAAAAGCGTCTGCAAAAGGGCGTCGGCCAGCGCTGCGCCAATGCGATCCTCCTCAAGCCCAATCAGGTCGGGACCCTCACCGAAACCCTGAACACTCAGCAGACAGCCAGAGAAAACGGCTACCGCCTCATCGTATCCCACCGTTCAGGCGATACGGAGGATACGACGATTGCCGATCTGGCTGTCGCCATCAATGCCGGACAGATCAAGACCGGAGCGCCGTGCCGAAGCGAACGCGTCTGCAAATACAACCGGCTGCTCAGAATCGAGGATGCGCTGGGTGCCGGCGCGCGCTTCGCTGGGATGGAGCGCGGTTCGTGATTTATCTCATTCTCAGCGGCGTCAGCGCCTTTCTGGGGCTTGCATCCGGTCTTGGCCCCACTACCCTTCTGCGTCCCCTGCTGGACGCGGTATCGCCGCTTCCGGCCGACGCAGTCGCCATACTCTGCAGCGTCGCGACGCTGAGTTCGGTTCTTGTCATCGCCTTTTTTGCCCTCAGCGAGCCGCTCACGCTCCATCCCGACGAATTGATCCTTCTTGCCGTCGGCAGTGCGATCGGAGGTGTTCTCGGCGATCTGGCTGCGTCCAGATTTCTGGCAGACATCTCCCGCGAAACAGCCGCCCTGCTCAACAATGCGCTTTTATTCGTCCTCTTGGCGCTCCCCGCTGTATACTTTCACACGCTCTCTGCATCAATCCGTCCATTCTCGCTGACGCGTCTTGCCGCGCTGCCATGCGCCTTTGTCATTGGTTTGTTCGCTTCGTTCCTTTCCTTCGGCGCCGAACCCCTGACGCTCCTTGTCTATTTCCTTCTCTTTGATGCGGAGCATCACGAGGCTTCGACGGCCTCTCTGACCATTGCGCTTTGCGCCATGTGCGGCAAGCTCGTCTGCGCGCTGATCCGGACGCGTCTGAATCTGCCTCATGCGGACATTCTGCTCTGGCTGCTTCCGGGTGCAGTCATCGGCGCCTTATTTGCGGTGTTTCCCGCCATCTCCTCAAGACCGGCAAAGAAAGGCGATATCTTCCTGAAGCTGAGCCTGTTCACATCGCTGATCAACATGGCTGCAGCGCTCACATAATCCCCTTCAAGAAGCCGCCTGCAGGACGGCTTCTTTTGTTCATTTACTTTGAAATTAACGTTCATTTTATACCTATATATTTATAAACTATTCTTTATAAATTTTCTTTATATTCTCCATATTTCCTTAACATCTCCTTGTCAATACTCTGTCTTGACGCTTTATTGTTCCCGATAGATAATATATACAGTACAGATTTTCTGTAATATTTATGTAGGAGGAATTTCCATGACTTTCGCCAAGATTCTTAGCTGTGCACTTTTGCTGATTGTTCCCGCTCTGATCACGCTCATGTCAAGACGCTGCACAAACGCGGCCGAACAATACGGTCATCCGCATGGATATCGCTCCGCTGCTGCGCTCTCCTCTGAACATGCATGGAAATTTGCGCAAAAGAAAGCTTCCCTGCTGTATTCGATCTGCACCGTGCTTTCTGCCATCGCAGGCATCGGCTTCGCGCTCTGTCTTCCGGCTCCGGATCTGATCAGCCTGATTATCTGCACCGGAATTGCCTTTGGTCTTGAAGTCGTCATCGTGCTCTTTTTCATGACCGCCATTGAGCTGAGTGTCCAAGGCTTCAGCAAAAAGTAATCCATCTGATTCTTCGGGGCTCCGTAACACAAAAAGGCGCCGTCTCAAAATGGCTAAAATAGCCACGAGAGGCAGCGCCTTTCAACATTCTATTTGGGGACGTACACAAACAAGAGTGCGGCAAAAAACAGCACAATGATTATTGTTATTACGGGAAAAGTGCGGAATCAAGTTACAAACCAGCTGGAAAATGCTTAGGAACCATAAGACCTCTTCCCAAGCGATTGTTTTGAATCTTGTGGTGCAGCTTCAATATGTTCAAAGCCACACTGAATAGCAGCCACTCGGCGGCAACTTTTACATTTCCGCGCAGAAAGAACCACCGGAAATCCAGATCGTGTTTGATATACGCGAAGTTTCCTTCAACCTGGATGGAGCGATTCACACGAAGCAGACAGCCCTTTGGAGAAGAAATCTCGGCTTCCATAGCTTCCCGTTGTTTAATAAAGCGTTTTGACATATGTAGTACTTGATGCCGTTCTTCTAAAGGCTTTTTGCTGCCGCATACCCGAATGCATTTTTCCTTGAGAGGACATCCGGAGCATTCACTGCATTTATAAATCGACGCGGTAATTTCAAAACCGAAAACGGTATATGTTTTCTTCTCTCGTTTCTCTCAAAAGCTTTCCTGCTGAACATGCATAGGTATTTGCTTCAGGATCATTAATCATATTCTCCCTGCGGCTGATATCATTTCTGTATGATCAGTTGAAATCCGTTCGACATTGAGGTATAATCTCGGTTTATATAGCTTCATAACAGTTACATTTTACCGTCGGCATTCGGGTTTTCATAGCCTGAATGCTTTTTCGTATGAAAAAAGAGTTGCCTCTTAAATGAGACAACCCTCCTGCTTCTTTTCTGCTTCGATACAGCGCGTCGGGCAATGCGTCCCAAGCGCCGTATTTCAATCCCCCTGCCCTTTGCCAGGCAGCGGTTTTCCATCCGAAAATGCGATGCTTCTGACGCCGCAGGTCATGGCTCAGGCATGCGCTGCGAGGAATTCTTCCGCCATATGCACGGCAATCGCGCCATCCGCAACGGCTGTCACCACCTGGCGGAGCAGCTTTGTTCTCACATCGCCCACGGCATACACGCCGGGGATCCGGGTTTCCGTCGTTTCTCCGGCCACGATATATCCCGCCTGATCCAGCTCAATCTGGCCCGCAAACAGCTCCGTCGCAGGCTTCCTTCCCACGCTGACAAACACGCCGTCTGCCTGAATCTCGGTTTCTTCTCCCGTCTGCACATTCTTGAGCCTGACGCCGGTCAGCCTGTTTTCATGCAGCAGTTCCGCGACCACGCTGTTCCATCTGAACTCGACATTCTCGGCTTTCATCAGCGGTTCATGGTATACCTTCGTCGCCCTCAGCGTATCCCGGCGGTGCACGATGATGACCTTTTCTGCAATACGGCTCAGAAGCAGGGCGTCAGCCGCTGCGCTGTTGCCGCCGCCGACAACCACGACCGTCTTTCCCTTGTAAAACATTCCATCGCAGGCCGCGCAGTACGCGATGCCCCTGCCGACCAGCTCCCTTTCGCCGTCAACGCCCAGCTCACGCGGATTGGCGCCCGTCGCCAGAATGACGGTCTTTCCATAAAAAGTTCCTTCGCTGGTATCGAGCTTCTTGGGATTGACCTGCAGATCGACGCCGGTTACCTGCGCATTTACTGTCTTCGCGCCAAAGCGCTCCGCCTGACGCTTCATCTGATCGCCCAGTTCATAGCCGCCGATACCATCCACAAAACCCGGATAGTTATCAATCTGATGGGTCAGCGCCATCTGTCCGCCCGCTGAGAGCTTTTCAATGACCAGCGTATCAAGCCCCGCTCTCGCCGCATACAGCGCAGCCGTATACCCACCCGGCCCGCCGCCGACGATCACAGCATCATAGACATGCTCATCCGTCTGCTTCTTCTGTTCCGGCAGAAGACCGGAAAGGAACTCGTCGATGGCCGCCTTGGATTCCGGCGCGACGGTCGAGGCAACCGGCTCGCCATCCACATAAAGCCTGAGCGTAGGAATCAGCTCAACATTCAGCGCTTCCCAGAGCTTCTCATCCTCGTCCATATCCAGCTTAACAACCTCGAGCACGCCAGCGTACTGCTCGGCGATCTGCTCATATGCCGGGTTAATCTTGCGGCAGTGCGGGCACCAGGGGGCCCAGAAATCAACCAGAAACGTTTTCTTATTTTCGATGAGATCGCTCAATCCCTTGTAGTTTATATTCATAGCCGCCATACCGTCAGCTCCTTTCGCTTGTTTGATCGTAGTATACCCGACTTCATTTCCTTTTTCCGTGACGAAATCACAAAGACTCTGTTATTTTGTATTTTTCTCTGTCCATCATAAAAAATCCTTTTTCGGCGCATCAATGTGATCTTATCACGGTAAATCTGTCCGAAACCGGTTATACTCCGATCATCAAGAGCAAGGAGGTTTCGCCATGAAGCTGAAGAATAAAGTTGCGATCATTACCGGAGGAAGCAGGGGCATCGGCTTTGCAACCGCCGACAAGTTCCTCCAGGAGGGAGCCGTCGTCATCCTGACGGCAAGCACCATGGATTCCGCGAACAAGGCTGTCGCGCAGCTGAAGGAAAAACATCCCAATGCAACCCTCGCAGGCATCAGTCCGGATCTTTCCAGTCTTGAATCCGTACGCCAGGCCTTCAGGGAAGCAACGTCCGTATACGGATGTGTGGATATTCTGGTCAACAACGCCGGCATGTCAGAAAGCACGCCTTTTATGGAATATACTGAGGAGACCTTCGACAAGGTCATGGATCTGAACGTCAAGGGCGTCTTCAATGCGACCCGCGCAGCTGCAGAATGCATGGTCGCCAGAGGGAGCGGCGTAATCCTTTCTACTTCCTCTATGGTCAGCATTTCCGGACAGCCCAGCGGCTTTGCCTATCCCGCTTCAAAATTCGCAGTCAACGGCCTGACCGTATCCCTTGCCAGAGAGCTGGGACCCAAGGGAATCCGCGTCAATGCCGTCGCACCCGGCATCACCGAAACCGACATGATGAAGGCCGTCCCCAAGGAAGTCATTGATCCGCTGATCGCCCGCATCCCCATGAGAAGGCTCGGCCAGCCTGAGGATATCGCCAACGCTTTCGCGTTCCTCGCTTCCGATGAAGCATCCTATATCACCGGCGTGATCCTCAGTGTGGACGGTATGGCAAGAACCTGAAACTGTGACAAGATCACTGAAACATACAAAAATATATGATATCCTGATATCACAAAAGAAAGCAAGGAGGACAACGAAATGTCTGCTATCAATATTGATAAAACCAATTTCCAGAACGAAGTCATGAATTCCGACAAGCCCGTCCTGCTGGACTTCTGGGCCCCCTGGTGCAATCCCTGCCGCATGGTGGTTCCTATCGTCGAAGAAATCGCCAGAGAGCGCAGCGACATCAAGGTCGGCAAAGTCAATGTCGACGAACAGCCCGAGCTGGCCAGGCAGTTTCATGTCATGAGCATCCCGATGCTGGTCGTGATGAAGAACGGAAAGATCGTCCAGCAATCCACCGGTGCAAAGCCCAAGAACGCCATCCTCGCCATGCTCTAAAGCATGCGGTTAAGCCGCCCGACGTTCTTTCATAAGCGGCCTTTGCCGAAACAAAAGCGGCATCCCCAATCAGGATGCACCCCAATCCACATACCGACTCAATATACAGGAGGATTCCGATATGTCTACGAAATTCTATATCTGCAGCACCTGCGGCAATGTTATTGAAAAGATCCACGACTCCGGCGTTCCCGTTGTCTGCTGCGGCAGAAAGATGGATGAGCTGATCCCCAACACCGTTGAAGCCAGCAACGAAAAACACCTTCCCTCTGTGGTCGTGAAAGACGGAACGGTCAACGTCAATGTCGGCAGCGTCGATCATCCCATGACGGACGCGCATTACATCGAATGGGTCTATGTCGAAACCGAAAACGGCGGGCAGCGCAAGCACCTCAAGCCCGGACAGGATCCCAACGTGACGTTCCATCTTGGCGACGACAAGGCCGTTGCCGTATACGCCTACTGCAACCTCCATGGCCTGTGGAAGACCGAAGTATAACTCCCCCCTGAAATTGCCTGCCGAATCTTCGGCGGGCAATTTTCTTGTATAAACAAAAAGGCGCCCGGCATCCAACCAAGCGCGCGCTCTATTCTGCTGCCCCTGAACCAATGCCGGCATGATCTGCCTGTTTTCTTTCCAAAGCCTGTAAATACATAAAAAAGAACGAGCATTGTATCAAAATGCTCGTTCAAAGATGGAGCGGTAGACGAGATTCGGACTCGCGACATCCACCTTGGCAAGGTGGCACTCTACCACTGAGCTACTACCGCATCGCTCATCAACAAAAGGAATTATACACCACCATCTTCCTTTTGTCAACAGTTTTTATCATATTTTTCTTCCCGATACGCACATGCAGACGCTTTATCGGCAAAAAGAAAGCCGGGAGGAGCTTTCTCCTCCCAGCCGTTTACATCTCTCTGCGGCCTTCAATCGCCTTGGCAAGCGTGACCTCGTCCGTATATTCGAGATCGCCGCCCACGGGCAGACCATGCGCAATGCGCGTCACCAGGATTCCCATGGGCTTGAGCATTCTCGCGATATAGCTCGCTGTCGCTTCGCCCTCGATATCGGGATTGGTCGCCAGAATCACCTCGGAAACATCCTCCGTGCCCACGCGCGCAAGGAGCTCACGAATACGAATATCTTCCGGCCCAATGCCCTCCATCGGCGAAATCGTACCATGCAGAACATGATACCTGCCCTTAAAGTCGCGCATACGCTCCATTGCGGCCACATCGCGCGGATCCCGCACGACACAGATCACGCCGTTGCGGCGGCGCTCATCCGAGCAGATCGGGCAGGGATCCTCGACCGTGTAATTGCCGCAGACGGAGCAGTACTTGACCGCTTTTCTCCCCTGCCAGATCGCCCCGGCGAGTTCATGCACCTGATCCTCCGGAAGGGAGACAATATGATACGCGAGACGCAGCGCCGACTTCGCGCCGATACCCGGCAGCCTGGAAAGCTGCTGCGCCATCCTCGCAATCGGTTCGATCTGTCCAGCCATGATCAGAACATACCGCCCATGCCGGCAGCGCCGCCAATCTTGGCCATCTCGCTCTCACGGGTTTCTTCGCCCTTCTTGAGCGCATCATTGACTGCAGCAAGAATCATATCCTGCAGCATCTCGACATCATCCGGATCGACCGCATCGGGCTGGATCGTCAGGGAAAGAAGCTGACGCTTTCCGCTGACCTTGCAGGCCACCGCACCGCCGCCGGCAGTACCTTCGTACTCGCGCGCATCCAGATCCGCCTGAAGCTGCGTCATCATCTGCTGCATCTTCTGCGCCTGGCGCATCAGCTGCTGCATATTGCCGCCCGGAATACCCGGGAAACCGCCTCTAGCCATTTTTGAATTCCTCCTGATATAAGAAAAGTCTATCATAGCGATTATACACCATTCAGAGGAAATTGAAAAGCACAAAATCGCAAAAGCGCCGTCTTCTTCGCATGTGCTGGAAATGAAGACGGAAATTGTCAGAATACCTCAGATCACGCGGCGCCACAATAGGCCTGAACCGATTGGAGGTGAACAAAGACATGGCGAGCAACTCAAACGGCGGCAATCAGATCAACGTGCCGCAGGCCCGCGCAGCGCTTGACAACATGAAATACGAAATCGCGCGCGAGCTTGGCGTCAACCTCAAGCAGGGTTACAACGGCGATCTGACCTCCCGCGAAGCCGGCTACGTCGGCGGGTACATGGTCAAGAGGCTGATCGAGCAGGCTGAACATCAGATGGCCGGCCAGTACTGATCCAGGCTTATTATGAGAAAGGGGACGACATCCTATGTATCAGAACCAGAATCAGACGCAGAATCCCGGTATGAACGTCAACGCCCAGCAGAACATGGGCGCGCAGCAAAACGCGCAGGGCCAGAACAATTCCGGCCGCAGCAACCGCACCGTCGTGCCGGAGGCCAAGGGTGCGCTGAACCAGATGAAATATGAGATCGCGAGCGAGCTTGGCATCAACCTCAAGCAGGGCTACAACGGCGATCTGCCGTCCCGCCAGGCCGGCTACATCGGCGGCTATATGACCAAACGGCTGATCGAACAGGCTGAGCGCGCGATGAGCCAGCAGGGCTGAAACCGCTGCGCAAAAGCCTGAAACGGGCTGCACGCATGCGGCGCACGGTATGATAAAAGACTGCAGAGCTTTACTCTGCAGTCTCAGACTGTCAAAAAAGGTCGCCATTGGCGGCCTTTTTTGGTACAATGAAAAGGGTGATGAAGATGCTGCAAAAGGAAACACTAAAGCGTCAGGTCATAGAACTACTGTGTACAGACATGTTGGTACCGCCAGAACAT
>JAFSCW010000017.1 GCA_017436605.1 Clostridia bacterium
CGGAGAAGAGCGTCCTGCGCAGAAGAAGCGCCATCAGGACGCCGCAGAGGATGCCCAGCACATACAGCCCGATCATGACCGGCGCGACGTGATCCGGGAAGAAGACCGCGCAGAAGAACGCGTAGATCGGCAGCTTGGCCGAGCAGCTCATAAACGGCGTCAGCAGGATGGTCATCTTGCGGTCGCGCTCGGAGGGGAGCGTGCGGGTTGCCATCACGCCCGGCACCGTGCAGCCGAAGCCGACGAGCATCGGCACGATGCTGCGGCCGGAGAGGCCGATCCTGCGCAGGAGCTTATCCATGACGAAGGCGACGCGGGCCATGTAGCCGCTGTCCTCGAGCAGGGAGAGGAAGAAAAAGAGCGTGACGATGAACGGCAGGAACGAAAGCACGCTGCCCACGCCGCCGAAGACGCCGTCGATCACGAGCGAATGGACGACGGAACTGACGCCGGCCGCCGTCAGCAGGCTGTCGACCGCGCTGGTCAGCAGGCCGATGAGGGCTTCCAGCCATTCGGAGAGCACCGCGCCCACGACGTTGAAGGTCAGATAGAAGGTGAGGCCCATGATCACGATGAACGCGGGAATGGCGGTGTATTTGCCGGTGAGCACGCGGTCGAGCTTCTGGCTGCGGGCATGCTCGCGGCTCTCGCGCGGGCGCACGACGGTGGCGGCGCAGACGCGGCGGATGAAGGAGAAGCGCATATCTGCGATGGCGGCGGCGCGGTCGAGGCCGCGTTCCTCCTCCATCTGAACGATGATGTGCTCGACCATGTCGCGCTCGTTCTCGGAGAGGCCGAGCTGCTCGAGAATCAGGCTGTCGCCCTCGGCGAGCTTGCTGGCGGCGAAGCGCACGGGGATGCCCGCTGCGTTTGCGTGGTCCTCGATCAGGTGCATGATGCCGTGCAGGCAGCGATGCACCGCACCGGAGCACTCCTGCGCGTCGCAGAAGTCCTGCCTGCCCGGACGCTCCTGATACTGGGCGATGTGCAGCGCGTGATCGATGAGCTCGGAGATGCCCTCGCCCTTGGCGGCGGAGATCGGGATGACCGGGATGCCGAGCATGGCCTCCATCTCGTTGACGCGGATGGAGCCGCCGTTTTCGCGAACCTCGTCCATCATGTTCAGCGCGAGCACCATCGGCATGTTCAGCTCCATCAGCTGCATGGTCAGATAGAGGTTGCGCTCGATGTTGGTCGCATCGACGATGTTGATGATGCCGCGCGGCTGATCGCGCAGGACGAATTCGCGGGTCACGATTTCCTCGCTGGAATAGGGGGACATGGAATAGATGCCCGGCAGATCCGTGACCAGCGTGTTGCTGTGGCCGCGGATAACGCCGTCCTTGCGGTCGACCGTCACGCCCGGGAAATTGCCGACGTGCTGGCTGGAGCCGGTCAGCTGGTTGAACAGCGTGGTCTTGCCGCAGTTCTGATTGCCGGCGAGCGCGAAGGTCAGCGTCGTGCCCTCGGGCAGGGGATTCTCATCCGCCTTGACATGGTATTTTCCGCCCTCGCCGAGGCCCGGATGCGCGGCGCGGCGGCCCGGGGCGGGCGTCTCGGCGCTTTCCTGCAGGGCGGAGACGGGCTCGATGCCGATCTTCTTTGCGTCGTCCACGCGGAGCGTCAGTTCGTAGCCGTGGAGGCGGAACTCGATCGGATCGCCCATGGGGGCAAATTTCACAAGCGTGATTTCCGCGCCGGGGATCACGCCCATATCAAGAAAATGCTGGCGCAGTGCGCCCTCGCCGCCGACGGCGGAGATGACGGCGGACTGGCCGATTGCAAGCTGGTTGAGTGTCATCATGAATGCATGCTCCTCATCTTTGTGGGGTCGGGAATTAACCGACATAGATAGTCTAACCTAACTTTCTGGAATTGTAAAGCCATTCGGATTGAATAAATGCTGTAATGCCTGATTTGACAGGGAAAAGCGCGCATGATACAATATGCGCAAAGACACAGGACATGCGGAGGGCTGACCATGGACGAGAGGCTGCATATTGATCTGCCGCGCTGGGACGCGCTGCCGGACATCGGGCTGTACATGGATCAGGTGATCACGCTGACGGAGCGGACGTTTGCCGGCGCGCTTCCCTCGGGCGAGATTACCAAGTCGATGGTCAACAACTACGTCAAAAGCGGTCTTCTGCCCCGGCCGGAGGGAAAGAAATACGGCAGAGAGCACCTCGCGATGCTGATGGAGATTGCGGTGCTCAAGCAGGCGCTGAGCATGGAGGACGTCGCGCGCGCGCTGGCGCCGCTGGCCGGCTGCGGCGCGGAGGCGGGCTATGCGTTTTTCCGCGAGCGGCTGCGCGATCTGGAATGCGGCGCGCAGGATGGGCTGATCCGCGTGGACGCGGGCGAGGAAGACGGTGCGCGGCGCATGCTCGAATGGGGCATGGCGGCGGCGGTGTGCATCATCCGCGCCCGGCGTGGGGCATGAGCGCGGAGCGGGACCGGAAAAAATTGAAGAATCCGGGAGCATGAAAAGGGATTTATGCGTCATATATATGAATGGAAAAGGGCGAATCGCGCCCGAATTATGAAAAAGCCTTGAAATCACCTTTCGTTCTGGTTTATACTACATGGAGATATACGGAAAAATCCGAGGAGGGCTGAACATGTTTTGTCCCCACTGCCATAACAAGATTCCGGACGGATCGAACATCTGTCCGCTTTGCTATGCCAATCTTGCCGGCGTGAAGCCGCAGGCGCCCAAGGCCGCGCCCCAGCAGGGCGAAGCGCCGAAGGAGCGCGCCGCCGCGCCGAAGAAGAGCAAGCCGGCGAAGAAGGCCGCCTACACCAAGGGCAGCCGCGGCGCGAAGAAGAGCGCCGACCGCACGCCGATGATCATCGCCTTCGGCCTGATCGTGATCCTGGTCGTCATCATCGCGATGATCGTCCGCTCGATGTTCACCGCGGGCGATACGCTCGGCACGAATCAGAACACCCCGATCCCGCAGCAGGCGACTGCGCAGCCGGGCAGCTTCGTGGTTTTCGGCGCGACGAGCACCCCGGTGCCGCGTCCGGAAATCACGGCGACGCCCTACATCGAGGTGACGGCGACGCCCGCCCCGCCGGCGGAGCCGACCTACACCACCATCCGCAAGGGCGACGAGGGCCCGGACGTTGTGACGCTGCAGCTGGCGCTGACGGAGCTTGGCTATCTGGCCGGCGCGGCCGACGGCAACTTCGGCACGGGCACGCAGACCGCGGTCAAGAACTTCCAGAAGGACGCGGGTCTGGATGCTGACGGCATTGCGGGCAGGAAGACGCTGGAGGCGCTGTATGAAAAGTCCTCCGTGACCCCGATTCCGGACAACACGCCCACCGCAGCGCCCGGCGATATCATGGACCTGCCGGGCTGATATCGGGCTGAAACAACAGGTACGAAAGAGGCTGTAAAGCGTGGGTCTTTACAGCCTTTTCTTTCCCTTGCATATCCGATTGCATACCTGATTGAATATCCGGTGCATATCCGATTCTTTACCCCGACGACAAACCATCACGGAGAAGAACATGAAAACACGCATTTGGCTTATGCTGCTGATCCTGACGATGATCGCGCCCGGCGCGCTGGCCGCGCCGGAGCTGTCCGGCGTATCCGCGGACGACGTGTCGATGATCGCCGGTCAGGACGGCTGGTATTTTACCTTCAGCGCGTCGGAGGCGGGCACGCTGGCGATGCAGCTGCTCAGCGGCGAGACGGGCGAAGCGGTCGCGGATGTAGGCAGCGCGCGCGTAGAGGCCGGCGGCGGCGAGATGGCCTGGAACGGCCTGATGCCGGACGGCGGGAAGGCGCAGGCGGGCAGCTATATGCTCTGCGTGCAGCTGAGAAACGACGCGGGCGAGGAGAGCGAGCGGCAGGTGCTTTCGCTTCATATATATGAAAGCGAAGAGGAGCACAGCGAAAACGTGCTCGATCTGGATGCGCTGATCGCGGAGGAGGCCGCCGTCTGGGAAGAGGCGGAGGAGCCCGGACAGGACGAGCGGGCCGTGCCGGAGGCGGCGAACTACTGGGAGATGAACCCGGACGATTATGACCTCAAAAACCCCGAGCACCAGCAGGCGATCTGGGAGATCATGATGCAGCCGATCACGGTCATCGATGGCGATCAGACCGAGAACGTCTATATCACCAACGAGCCGGGCATCAGCGCCCGCCCCTATCAGGAAAACTGCGCGGGCGAGCTGCATGGACAGAGCCAGGGCGTGCGCATCGTCGAGGACGACGCGGACGGGGACGGCTATGTGCGCATCGAGGCTTACACCAACGACGGCACCAAGAGCGAAAGCAGCTACATGGAATCCATCGCGGCGAGCAAGGTGCAGGGCTACATCAAAAAGAGCCGCCTGTA
>JAFSCW010000131.1 GCA_017436605.1 Clostridia bacterium
CTACTGCTGTTCCTATTGCCTTTGACAATATCCTTTGTGGAATTGAAATACACTGCCATAGTTGTATGCTCTATCGCAACATTTTCTGCAATTCAAGAAGGAGTTTATGTTATAGTAGATAGTGAGTGCAAGTAGAGAAGGTCTTTTTTCGTTTCTTTTTTTGTGGTATACTTTTTGGACAAACCCGAGCAGGTTCGGAGGATTCGGTTATGAATAAAACGACCACAGGAACCGTCATATCCGCCGCAAAGCAATGGTGGCTGAAAATCAATACAAAGCCCATACGAATGCATGCGCTGGACGGCGCAGTATTTCCCTACATCATCAAAGTCAAATACACCGTAAACGGCAGGGAATATACCAAAGGAAAGTGGATCGGCGCGGGAAAGCCCGTTCCGAGCGCAGGAAGCGCCGTGACCGTCCTCTATTGCGAAAGCAAGCCCTCAAAGGCCAGGGTGTTGTAATGGTCAATTCCTGCATGCCCGATGTAAAGCCCCTCATGCACAGGAGATAGGCATATGCATTTTCAAGATGCGCAAAAACTCCGCGACGCCCTGCTGATCGTCGGATTCGTCCTCATGCTGGGCGCGCATCTGTATGCGCCGCTGCTCATCCCCGGCGCCGTCACGGCGCTGTCCTTCGTCATCCCGGATTATCTTTACAACAAATGCCCCCACTGCGGAAAGCACCTGGGCCGGAACACAAAAAAGTTTTGTCAGCATTGCGGAAGATCAATCAAATGATACAACTCGGAGGAATCGCCATGAATTTTGACGTCAATCAGCTCGTCTGGATAAGAGAACCCGAAAGCTTCACGATTGCAAACGACCGCATCGAGATCGTCACCCGGCCCCATACCGATCTCTGGCAGCGGACATATTATCACTTCCGCAACGACAACGCGCCCGTCCTGCAGATGGAGACGGGCGAAAAGTATTTCTCCTTCGTCGTCAAAACCAGCTTTGAAAGCAAGCATCGCTTTGATCAGTGCGGCGTGGTCATGTATCTGGACAGCGAGAACTGGCTCAAGGGCTCCATCGAATACGAAAACGAAACCTTCCAGCATCTGGGCAGCGTCGTGACCAACAACGGCTACTCCGACTGGGCGACGACGGAAATCGACGCGTCCGTCAAATCCATGTGGTATCGCTTCAGCCGCCGCGAGGACGACTACTGCATCGAATGTTCCGAAGACGGCATTGTCTTCAGGCAGATGCGCATCTGCCATATGCACAAAGGCGGAGAAACCATCCGCTTCGGCGTCTACGCCTGCAGCCCGGAGGATTCCTCCTTCAGAGCGGTCTTCACCAGCATGGAGATGACCGAGTGCAGATGGCTCGCGCACGACGGCCAGAAGCCGGACGAAAACTGATACGATTTACACATATAAAACAAGGGCGCAGACAAGCCGTTTTCCGCTTGCCTGCGCCCCTGTTTTTTCTTTCCTTTGGTTTTATTCCTTGCCGGGTTCTATCACCCCGGTCAGCAGAATCCTCTTTGCAAAGCCGCCGCGCGCCTTTTCCTTCTGCGCCCGGATCATTTCGATCTCCCCGATCGAGCTTCCCCTTGCGCTGGCTACCGCACGGATCACCTCCAGCAGATCCGCCAGTTCTTCCATGGACTTGCTTTCCTGATACTCCGCCAGTTCCTCTTCGAGCTTGCGGTCCAGCATATCCAGATACCTGTCCTCCGTCAGGATTTCGCAGCTGCAGCGCTTACCCGACGCCTCGATGATCTCCGGAATCCGATCCCGGACGAGCTTTCTGTATGCCATTGTGCGCATCGCGCTCACCTCACTCCCCATCGCTGCGGCCTGCCGCCTCGAGATACCGCGCCTCAAACGCCCGGATTGCCCGGCGGCTGACTTTTCTGAACGGCAGCAGCATGTCAAATGCGTGGAAACCCGTCGGATAGACGTCCACATGCGCGCACACCCCCGCCTTCTTCAGGTTTTCCACATAAGTCAGCGTCTCGCAGTAAAACGCCTCCCTGTCGCCGACGAACGTATAGCACGGCGGCAGATCTGCATAATCCGTCTGCCTCGCCGGCGCGGCGTATGCGTCCGGCTCGCCCCGGACGTCGCGCAGATACAGTTTCCACGCCGCATGGTTGCGCCTTGTGTTCCATGAAATGCCGTGGTTATCGCGCGAGGAATCAGTGTCCCGGTCGTCGAGCATCGGATACAGCGGCATCTGGAAGGCAATATTGATTTCGCCCAGATCGCGCGCATACATACACAGCGCCGCCGTCAGCCCGCCGCCCGCGCTCTCCCCGCCAATCATCAGCTTTCCCGGGTTCACCCCCAGCTCGCCCGCATGTTCTTTGAGGTATTTCAGCGCAGCATAGCAGTCATGCAGCGCAGCCGGATACGGCGCTTTTCCCGCCAGCCGGTATTCCGGCGTGACGACCACCGCGCCGTATTTCCGAACCAGATTCAATGCGCGGGACATATAGATCATCCCCGCCATGCCGGTCGCATAGCCGCCTCCATGGATCCACAGAATACCCGGCGTATCCTTCGGCGCTTTTGCGCTCGTTTTCGGCCGGAGAATCAGCAGGCGCATGGGTCTGCCGTCCGATTGAATAATCGCTTTTTCGGTTCTGTATCCTCTTGCCATGGCCGCTCCCTCTTCATACGATGAATCCATGTTCATGCCGGCACGATATACCGCCTGACGATCTCCATAATCCGGTCAGCCGATGCGGGCGCATACCGGGGCGACTGCGCCAGGGTCACAAAGTCATACCCATGCTGCTTAAATGCCGTGTAGTCGTCGTATACATCAAACGGAATCACCGGCTCTTTGCCGTTTTTTCCTTCCATCATGGCCGAAATAAAGCTGCGCAGATGGATATTCCCGTCTCCATCCAGCAGCTGCCGCGGGATATCCTGATGCGACTTTGGGTTGCGGACATAGGCAAGGCCGCTGATCCAGCGGAAGGCCAGCGCAAAGAGCAGGTAATTGGCCTCATCCAGCTCCACAGCCGCCCGGTATGCGTCCACCGCAGCGCGCTGCTGCGGCAGGCGCGACAAAACGACGTTAAGCACATAATTCGTGCCCGGCGGACCAAAGGCCAGATCCGAATGCGTATCCACATGCACAACCTCAAACGGAGCCGTCAGGCTCCCCTCCTCAAGGCGCGCCTGCCAGAAATCCAGCGCCTTATCGTGCGTATCGAAAATCGCGCCGGGAACAGGGCGCGCCGCAGACAGCCCGCATTGCTCTTCCAGAAACCGCACGACGTCCTCCTCCGGCCATGCCGCCGCGCAGGATTCATCCGGCCGCTTACCATATTCCGCCAGCGGGCAGGGATCCGAAAGGAAAAAGTCCATATCCAGATCCAGAACGCGCATATCCATCTCCTCCTCATGGTCATCATTATATCATCTTCCGCTGCAGCCGCGCAAGGAAAAGGCCCTCTGGCAGAGTATTCCGGTCGGATATGCACGGCGGATTCTGCGGCTTCCAATATTCCGCCTGCAAAGCGATTCCCCCGGGACACAGCGATTGACAGCCACGATACTGTCGGCTATACTGATATCAGGAACAAACGCAGCCCGCGCGCATACTGCCGGCGCTGCATACCATAACCATGCCACACCATAAAGCACGCAGACATGCGAACAGAAAGGAGTTCCTATGCAGCCTACAGAGAAACAGTATCACATTCAATGTGCAGCAGGCGATGTCGGCCATTATGTTATTCTGCCCGGCGATCCCGGACGCTGCGAGGCAATCGCCAGGCACTTCGATCAGCCCGTTCACATCGGCATGAACCGCGAATACAACGTCTGGACAGGCTATCTGCTGGGCGAAAAGGTCTCCGTCTGCTCCACCGGCATCGGCGGTCCTTCCGCCTCGATCGCCATGGAGGAGCTGGTCAAGATCGGCGCGCACACCTTCATCCGCGTGGGCACCTGCGGCGGCATCCATCTGGACGTCAAGCCGGGCGACGTCGTCGTCGCAACCGGCTCCATCCGCTTTGAACATACCTCTTTGGAATATGCGCCGATCGAATACCCTGCCGTATCCGATTTCGACGTCGCCGCTGCCCTGAAAGCAGCCAGCGAAGAGCTGGGCTACGGCACGCACACGGGTGTCGTGCAGTGCAAGGATTCCTTCTATGGTCAGCATGCGCCCGAAGCCTCGCCCGTGTATTATGAGCTCCTCAACAAATGGGAGAGCTGGAAGCGTCTTGGCGTCAAGGCCAGCGAAATGGAATCCGCCGCCCTGTTTGTCGTCGCCAATGCGCTCGGCGTCCGCTGCGGCGCCTGCTTCCATGTCGTATGGAACCAGGAGCGGGAAAAGGCCGGCATGTTTATGCCCATGACGGAGGATACCTCCGGCGCCATCAAAGTCGGCATCGAAGCTCTGAAAAAGCTCATCCTCGCCGACAGAACCTGACACATATCCTCAGACATTCCAAAACCTCCTGCCGCAGACCCTCTGCAGCAGGAGGTTTCCATATTTATATATTACACGCATTTAAATTACAGGCATGATCCCTTTATTCCGAAGCTCTCTTCTGCTCCTCCAGCACGCTCTGAATAAAGAAGTTGTATTCCGGAAGCAGAATACGGCTCTTTTTGCGGACGATATACCATTTTCTGGAAAGATCCACATCGTCCAGCTTCGCGGTCTTCAGGAAGCCCAGCCGCTCCTCATTGGTCACGGAAATTCTGGAGAGAATGGAGATTCCCATGCCCTTCAGGATGCTCTGCTTGATCGTTTCCGTGTTGTACATATTCTCCATCGGCCCCAGCGCAACGCCGTGCTTGCCCATGCGCGCCAGGATAAAGCGCCGCGTCGCCGACTGAACCTGCGAAATCAGATACGGATATTTGCTCAGCTCCTGCGGCGGAATGCTCTGGAAGGCCGCAAGCGGATGCTCCTTCGGAAAGACAACGACCATCTCGTCGTCATAAAACGCACTGCAGATATAATTGGGATTGTTCAGCGTTTCATCATCTTCCGGAACCAGCGCAAAGGCGATAATGTCCTGATTGAGCATCTCCATGATCCCGGTAAAAAAGCTCAGGGTAAAACTGACCGGAATATCGGGATTTCTTTTTTTGAAATCAATCAGCACCGGGGGGAGATAATAGGTGCCGATGCAGTTGGTCGCGCCGAAGCTGACCTCGTGTCCGTGTCTGCAGTTCGCCGCATACAGATCTGCCTTCAGCTGGCTGTAGTCGTGCTCAAGATGGCGCCCGAACGTATAAACAAGCTGCCCGTTATGGTTCAGCGTCAGCTTTTTTCCGCTGCGTTCAAAAAGCGGATAGCCGATTTCCTTTTCCAGCGCGATAATCTGCTTGGAAAGCGCCGGCTGGGAACAGTAAAGCTTTTCCGCCGCCTTGGACATGCTGCCATAATCGACAACCGCGCAGAATCTCAGAAGCTTCTCAATATCCATATTCCCTCCACGCCCTCATCGGCACACAGATCACAGCACGCGCCAGCCGTCCATTCATAAGTAAATTGATATACTTTCGATAATGCTTTACTTATAATAAATCGTTATATGGAAGCACAAAAAAACGAATTGGACGCGGCGATTATAAACAAATATAATAATTTTGACACATGGAACTGGAAAAAAGTTCCAATTTGCCATGACAGCAGTTGTGCTCTGGCTGCTATCATAGTAAAAGATTTTTGACGGGAGGTCAAGAGATTTATGGGAGTTTCTTCGACACAGAAAAAGAAACTGGCGTTTGAGCAGTGGATGAAGATTGCGGGGCTGGCAGTCGCTCTGCTTGTTTTCGCCGCGATCTTCACGATGCCCACGCCGGTTGCCCTGACGCTGCAGGGTAAGTCTGCGCTGGCGATCTTCGGCATGGTCTTTGTTCTTTGGGTCAGCCAGGCGATTCCGACGTACGCGTCCGCCCTGCTGGCGATCGTGCTGTTGTCCATCACGGGCGGCTGGACGCAGAAAGAGGCGCTGGCCGTCTTCGGTCAGGACGTTATCTGGCTGATGCTGGCTGCGTTCGTCATCACCTCTGGTATGGAGAAGAGCGGCGTGGCCAAGCGTCTGGCGCTGTTCATCGTCTCCAAGTTCGGCACCACCGCGAAGAAGGCACTCATCGCGCTGGGCGTCGTCAACCTGATCCTTTCCTTCATCGTCCCGTCCACCACGGCGCGTGCGGCGATGCTCCTGCCGATCTGCATGATGATCCTGCAGGTCTATCAGTCTATTCCGGGTGAGAGCAACTTCGGTAAGCAGCTGATGATCCAGGAGGTCCACTTCAACAACATCACCACCTCCGGCATCCTGACGGCGACCGCCGGCCAGATCATGGCTGTCGGCTACATCACGGATATGACCGGCATGGACGTGACCTGGGGCGACTGGCTCATCGCCAGCATGCCGATCGCGATCCTGACCCTGGTGTGCTCCCTGGTCATCGGCCAGCTGCTGTTCCCGACCGAGGTCAAGACTCCGCCGGCCAGCTCCGGCAAGTCCGCCAAGGATTCCCTGGGCGCTGAGCTCAAGGCGCTGGGCAAGATGAACGGCACCGAGATCCGCGCGATCATCATCTTCGCCATCACCGTCTTCCTGTGGGCGACTGACGGCAATCACCTCAACCTGTTCGGCTTCCAGATCAGCCTCGTCATGGTCGCCATCCTCGCGGCCCTGCTGTTCTACCTGCCCTACATCGGCGTGCTCAACTGGAAGGAAACCAAGATTCCGTGGGATCTGATGGTCTTCTCCGCCGGCGCTTATGCGGCCGGTCTGGCTCTGGATGCTTCCGGCGCCGCGTCCTTCCTGCTCAACGGCATCTTCGATAAGTTCGATCTGCAGGCGCTGCCGCAGTTCGCGCTGTTCATGATCGTCATGTTCATCGCGTCCTTCAGCCATCTGGTCTTCACCAGCAAGACCGTCCGCGTCGTCATCCTCCTGCCCGCCATCATCCTGATCGCGCAGAAGGTCGGCATCAATCCGATGCTGCTGGCGCTGCCGGCTTCCTTCACCATCTGCGACAGCATCACCCTGCCGCCGCACTGCAAGCCGAACCTGATCTTCTATTCCACCGGCTACTTCACCGTTAAGGATCAGTTCGTCTATGGTATGCTCGTTCTGGTGTGCAAGTGGCTGCTCTTCGGCGTGGCTTACTTCACCTGGTTCCGCATCATCGGCCTTGTGTAAGAACATGGCAGTATAGGAGGCATTCAAAGTGAAGAAGATTATTGTTGCGATTATCGCCGCTGCCATGATGCTCAGCCTGCTGGCCGTTCCGGTCATGGCTGAAGAGGTCATCAATGTGGCCAGCTACACCGAGGTTTTCACCCCGGTCAACGAATCCGACGGTCAGCTGGCCGTCACTGTCAAGGGCACTGCCGGCGCGGATGGCTACATGTACGTCATCGCCGCTGCCAAGGGCATGGAGCCGGTGAGCGTTGCCGGCGAGAATCTCTCCGGCACCGAGCTGGAAGCCTATAAGAACGGCTCCGAGAGCTATTTCCGCATTGCGGTTGCCGATCCGGCTGCCGAGGCCACCGTCGAGGCGACCTTCAACGTGCCGGGCTTCTATGCGGTTTCCCGCGCTGCGGACACCAACGGCGCCGAGGATTACAGCCTGTCCTATAAGTTCACCAACTATCTCCCGTCCAAGATCGGCAAGTACTCCGTCATGGTGTACGTGCCCGAGGGCATGGAGATCGCCAAGGTGTCCAGCCCGAGCAAGTATGCCGATTACAAGCTCGCCGAGCTGGACGGCATGCGCGGCGCCGGCAATGAAAAGGCGCTCGCCGCTGCTGCTGCCAACACCCTGACCTTTACCTTCGACAAAGCTGCCGGCGCTGTGTCCAACATTCTGATCTGGGTACTGTGCCTCGGCATTGGCGTGCTTGTGTTCTTCGATCGCTACAAGAAGGCCATGAAGGAGTAATGACAATGGCGGATAAGAAGGGTATTCTCCTGATCTCGGACGGTCTTGGCGATCGTCCGGTCATGGAACTGGGCGGCAAGACGCCGCTGGAATATGCCAAGACCCCGACGCTGGACCGCCTGGTGGCTTCCGGCATGGCGGGTCTGGTGCATCCGTATAAGGCGGGTACCCGCTGCGGTACGGACTGGGGCCATCTGTCCCTGTTCGGCTATGATCCGATGGAGTTCTACACCGGACGCGGTTCCATCGAGGCCTACAGCGCAGGCCTCACGCTGGAAGCTGGAGACGTTGCTTTCCGCGGCAACTTCGCCACGATCGATGAAGAGGGCTGCGTGATCGACCGCCGCGCCGGACGCATCTCCGATCCCGCGGAGACCAACGGTCTGGTCGCCGAGGTCAACGGTATGGAGATCGACGGCTACAAGCTGCTGCTCAAGCCGCTGACCCAGCATCGTCTCGCCGTCGTGATCCGCGGCGCGAGTCTGGGCGGAAAGCTCCCGGATACCGATCCCGGCACGGCCTGCGAAGGCAGCAAGATGGTCAATCCCGCCGCCGAGAGCAGCTGGAAGGGCACCGCTGAAGACCGCAAGACGGCCGAAATGCTCTGGAAGTTCCTCGTGGAAATCAATCGCATCTGGAAGAAGAGCCCGGTCAATGCCAAGCGCATTGCCGAAGGCAAGCTTCCGGCCAATACCATTCTGACCCGCGGCAGCGGCAAGGCCATGGTTCCCCCGCCCTTCTCCGATACCTATCCGGGCGCGAAGGTTGCGGTCATCGCCGGCGATGAAACGATCACCGGCATCGGCAGAATGTGCGGCTTCGACGGCTACTGCCGCGACAGCTTCACCGGCGGCTTCACCACCGACTACCTCGGCAAGGCGAAGATGGCCATGGAGCTTCTGCCCGATTACGACCTGGTGATCGTGCACGTCAAGGGCACGGACCTTTGCGGCCATGACAATCTGCCGATGGAAAAGGTCCGGATCATCGAGGCCATAGACGGCATGTTCGCCTACTGGCTCGAGCAGGAGGGCAGCGAGAACTGGTATTTCGCCATGACCGCCGACCACTCCACCCCGTGCTGCAGGCGCGATCATTCCGCCGATCCCGTCCCGTCGTTCATGACCGGTCCGGATGTGCGCACCGACGCCGTCAAGGAATACGGCGAGCGTGCATGCTCTGAGGGCATCATCAACCAGTACACCGGCGCGCAGCTCATGGCGACCATGATGGACTATCTGTGGTTCAGCAAGAAGTACGGAGCCTAAGAAAAAATCCGGTTCAGCACGCTCCGCTTTTTCAGGGGCGTGCTGAATCACATTCCGATGCTTCCCCAAACTGCAGCATGAGGTGAGAACGATGAACAACGTATATTTGACCGCTTTCGGCGGCAGCGGAGAAAACGGAAGAAACTGCTATGCCATCGGCATGGACGATTCGTTCATTCTCCTGGACTGCGGCGTCAAGCGCGAAATCGCAGACGGTCAGGTCGGCTTCTATCCGGCGCTGACCCGAGAAATCGTATCCAGAATCAAGGCCGTGTTCCTGTCCCATTGCCATGAGGATCACGTCGCCGGTCTGCCGCTGCTCTATGAGCTGGGCTATACCGGCAAGGTCTACGGCACGCGGGAGACGATTGCCGAGGCGCCGGGCTTTGTCAGAAAGTGGATGGGCTACGTCGAAAAGAACCGCGGCGTTCTTCCCTTCAAGCCGGAATCCGCCGATCTGATCCAGTTTGCTCCCCTTGAAATGGGCCATCAGGAAATCGAAGGCATCGCTCTGGAGACGGGCCGCTCCGGCCATGTGCTCGGCGGCGTGTGGTATATCTTTACCATCGACGGCAAGCGCCTGCTCTATACGGGCGATATGTGCCGCGAGCCGGGCGTGCTGGCCTTTGATCAGCCGGGCTGCTGCGACGCCGCGATCATGAACGCCGCCTATGCCGGCAAGAAGATCGTCCAGTCCCAGCAGTTCAGCGCGCTGCTCGATTCCGTCAAGTCCTGCGCGCTCTCCGGCGGCAAGGTGCTTCTGCCCGTCCCGCCCAAGGGGCGCGGCATTGAAATCGCGCAGTTCCTGGGCGTGCAGCTGGCCGGCACGGGCATTCCCGTGTTCGTTGAGAGCGCCGTGGAAAAGAGCTTCAAACAGCTTGCCACAGAAGAGGCCTGGATCAAGCCCGGCATCCTGTCCGATTTCCCGGACAGCCTGACCGTACTGGACAATGACGACGCGCGCGAGGCGGCGATGAACATCCCCGGCGGCGCGGTCTATATCACGCCGGACGGCATGCTCTCCACCGAGCTGGGCCTGAAGTACTTCGCCCGCCTGAAGGGCGACGCAGCCAACAAGATCATCATCAGCGGCCATGCCGCCAAGGGCACCGCAGGCGCAGGCGCGCTCGACGCCGAATACCGCGCGGCCAACGGCGTGCTCGCCGCGGGCGAAAAGATCGTCTTCAAGGTGCACATGGATGACGACGACATTCGCGAAATGTGCCGCCTGACCGGGGCCAGACAGGCCGTTCTCTTCCATAGCGACGCGCCGCTGACGCAGCATGTCAAGGCGCTCCTCGCGCAGGACGGCGCGGCCGGCCTGACGCTCCAGTATCCGGAAAAGGCGATCGTGTAACCGCATCCGGAAAAACATGCATAAAGGCATCCCCCTTCCCGAAGGAAAGAGGATGCCTTTTTCTTGTTCTGGTTTTACAGGTTGAACTGCTCGCCGTAGCCGTAATGCTCCACGACGTAATCCACGTCCTTGTCGCCGCGGCCGGAAAGGGTCGCCAGGATCGAGCCGGTCTTCATTTCCTTCGCCTTGCGCATGGCGAAGGCCACCGCATGCGCGCTTTCCAGCGCGGGGATAATGCCCTCATAGCGGCTGAGCGCAAAGAACGCCTGCACGGCCTCTTCATCGGTGACCGTCTCATACTTTACGCGGCCAAGATCGCGCAGATACGCATGCTCCGGGCCGACGGACGGATAGTCCAGGCCTCTCGCAATGGAATACACCGGCGCCGGTTCGCCGTTTTCGTCCTTGAGCATGATGCTCTTGAAGCCATGCATCACGCCCGGGGTGCCATGCTTCATGGAGGCGGCATGATCGCCGAGCTGATCGCCGCGACCCAGCGGCTCCACGCCGTAAAGCTCCACCGCAGAATCAAGGAACGGCACGAAGGTGCCGATGGAATTGCTGCCGCCGCCCACGCAGGCGCAGACAACATCCGGCTCCAGGCCGGTCATTTCCTTGAACTGATCGCGCATCTCCGAACCGACGACCATCTGGAAATCGCGGACCATCAGCGGGAAGGGATGCGGGCCCAGCACGCTGCCGATGCAGTAAATCGCATCCTTATATTCGCGCGCATAGGCGTCAAAGGCCGAATCGACCGCTTCCTTGAGCGTCTTGAGGCCATGCGTCACCGGGACAACCTTCGCGCCGAGAATCTTCATGCGCGTGACGTTGGGCGCCTGCTTGGCGATATCCACCTCGCCCATGTGAATCTCGCACTCCAGACCGAAGAACGCGGCAGCCGTCGCCAGCGCCACGCCATGCTGACCCGCGCCGGTTTCCGCGATCAGCTTCTTCTTGCCCATGAACTTGGCCAGCAGGCCCTCGCCCATGCAGTGGTTGAGCTTGTGCGCGCCGGTGTGATTGAGGTCCTCGCGCTTGATATAAATCTGCGCGCCGCCGATCTTGCGGGACAGCCGCTCACAGTGATACACCGGCGTCGGACGTCCCTGGAATTCCTTGCGGATACGCCGAAGCTCGTTGATGAACTGCGCGCTATGGCAGATCGTCTGATATGCCTCAGTGATCTCAGCAAAGGCAGCCTTCAGCTCGTCCGGCAGAACGGCGCCGCCATACTCGCCAAAGAATCCCTTCTCATCCGGGTGATTGCGCAGATAGGTACGGTAATCCATATGTCGTTCCCTCCTGAAAGGTAAGATACATGCTGCAGCCGGAGAAGCGCTCGTCGTTCCCGCTCCGGCGGTTTCCTATACTATACCGCATATGACAGTTGTCTGACAATATGTTTCCCTCACAGATGCAAAAAAGCCTCTCCATACCGCGCTCATCCGCGCAGCACAGTCTCCTTCGCCGCCTCCAGCGCGGCGATGACCCGATCGCACCAGCTGTCAAATTCCGGATCCTCGACCTGAAGCTGCGGATGCGAGAGCATATGGCGTACCGCCCGCCGCAGGCCCTGATCCGCGCGGACCACGCAGCAAAAGCCCGGAACGGCACGCTTGATCTTGCTGTTATCGAAAATGACGGAATTCGCCTTGTCGCCGGTCAGCGTTCCCTCAAATTCGTATTTGCCCGCTGCATGCAGAAAATCGGAGGACACATAGTACGGCCTGTATGCAGCGCCAAGCTCGTCCGCGATAACCGCATAGATCTGGTTCCACGTCACGGATTCGTCGCTCGTGATGTGATAGGCCTCCCCGATTGCGCGCGGATTGCCCATCAGCCCCATAAACGCCCTTGCAAAATCCGTGTTGAACGTCAGCGTCCACAGGCTGGTGCCGTCGCCATGCACGAGCACCGGCTTGCCGTCCATCATCCTCTTCATCACCTGCCAGGCGCCCTTGTCCCCGCGCACGCTGACGGGCACCTTGCGCTCGTCATAGGTATGGCTGGGGCGGACGATGGTCGCCGGGAAGCCCTCGCTGCGGTACAGGCGCATGAGCAGATCCTCACAGGCGATCTTGTCCCGGGAATACTGCCAGTAGGGATTACAAAGCGGCGTGCTCTCCGTGATGACGCAGTCGTCCACCGGCTTTTTATACGCAGAGGCCGAGGAAATGAAGATATACTGCTTCGTCCTGCCCGAAAAAAGCCTGTAATCCCGCTCAACCTCCTCGGGCGTATAGGCGATAAAATCGCATACGCAGTCAAACGCTCTGCCGTCCAGCGCGCGCCTGACCGCCTCCTCGTCGCGGATATCCGCCGTGATGCTCCGCACGCCTTGCGGCAGTTCCGCCCGGCGCGTGCCGCGGTTGAGCAGATATACCTCCCATTCAGGATTCTCAGCCAGCAGGCGCGTAATCGCCATGCTGATCGTGCCCGTTCCGCCAATCAAAAGCGCTTTCATTGTCCTTCTCCTTCCGTATCCAAAGCATATCGCCGCTGTCCGGGTATTCGCCCGTGAATCTTCCGGTTCCTGCCCGGGCGGCACGCCTGCCGCCCGCTGTGCTCAAACCTGCATCTGCCTGCGGCTTTTGATCGTCGCCGCGTAGGCGCTGTTGCAAAGGCCCAGCACCGCCGAGGCGACAAACAGCGTCTCAATTCCCAGCGTCTCCCAGATATAGCCGCCGAAGAGCGCGATGAAAATCGTGATGACATGATTGATCGACACGCCTGTGGAAATCGTCGCCTTGACCTCCTCGGGGCTGTCCGAAAGATCCTTGACGTAGACGTTGGCCGCCATGGACGCCAGCGAGATCACCGCATCCAGCACATAATTCACGCAGCAGATGAGAAACGCCATATCGCGCGGGAAGAGATGATGCGCAAAGCCATAGAAAAAGCAGACGATCACCAGAATCAGCGTATCGCTGACCATGACGACCTTATAGCCAAGGCGGTCGATAATCCGCCCGACGACGGGCGAAGCGAAGAAGCACGCGACCGCAGACACCGCAAACAGCAGGCTGACCGTCGCGGCGTTCGCGCCGTAAAACAGGATCAGCACATACGGGCCGAAGGTCAGAAACACCTGCTTGCGCGCGCCGTAGAACATCTCCAGCATATAGTACTTGCTGTACTTCTTATGGAAATAGAAGCGCCGCTTCGTGGCGTCCGTCTCACTCCTGCCCTTTATGCGCAGCGAGAAAAACAGGCTTGCAGCCGCCAGCAGCGCCGCCAGCATGAAAAACGCCCTGTAGGTTCCCTCGCCTGCAAGCACAGTGAAGGCGGCGACAATCACCAGATAGCCGGCCAGCGTGCCGATCTGGCTGATCGCGCTCTGCGCGCCCAGCGCCTCGCCGCCACGCCCCTCCCTGGCATAGCCCATCATCAGCGTGCTCTTCATGCCCAGCTGAATATGCTCGCCCAGCGAATACACGCAGATGGCCAGCGTCACCAGCGCTTTATCCGCCGGCAGCAGCGCATGCATCGCCATGCCGGCGAGCATGATCACCGCGCCCGCCTTATACATGGTCTCGGCAGACATCATATAGAAGACAGCCAGAATCAGGACCAGCAGGATGCCGGGCAATTCGCGGAAAAACTCCGTCACGCCGCGGTCCATCTCGCCCATTCTGACAATCTCCGCCAGGAAATTATCCAGCATGCCCTTATACAGGCCATAGGAAAGGCCGGTAATCAGTATCGAGATGAGCAGGTATCTGTACGCCGTCCCCTCCCGGAATGTGTCTTTGAGCCGATTCATACGCCCTTCTCCTTTCGTATCCATGCGCGGCCGGCGGCTGCGCCGGAAAAGCATATGGATATTATAATGGCTTTTATCTGCCGCTGCAACTGCCGTTTTTTCCTGATATGACCGTATATTTCCCGTATTTTCCATGCCGTTTTCAACATATAGGCATAACAAACCCTTCTTTTTTTCATCAGAATTCATCATTTTCTTTTCAGGCCTTGCGTTTTGGAAATGATTATGTTATGATACAGCGCGTGTTTTAAAAGTCGTCAGATCAATTTGAAGCACCGTATCCAAATAGACATACCGGGGTTATTCCCCTGATTTCATCCAATACCGAAAGGAACAAATCATTATGAAGAAGATTATCTGCAAGGTCGAATACGATACCGAAACCTCCGAGCTGATTGAGAAGCGCTCCTTCGGCGCCTTCGGCGATCCGGCCGGCTACGAAGAGTCCCTCTACAAGACCGAGGGCGGCAAGTTCTTCCTGTATACCTTCGGCGGCGAGGCTTCCATCTACGCCAAGGAGGCCATCAAGCGCATGTCCGCTGACAAGGCCCAGGAATGGCTGGAGAACAAGTAATCCCGAAAGCGACGGCTTCTGCCGCCGCTTTTTTAATATCCAAATGAAAGCGTACCGCTCCCCACATTCTCACGCCGCCGTATTGGCGTTCGGGCAAAAACTATGCTATACTGATCTGTATAAGGAGGAATAACCTATGGAGCCACGACAATTCCTGGATGCGCTGCGCATCGCGGAACATCTCAAAGATGCCACCAGACACAGCTATACCTCCGGCAGGCGCCATGAAAGCGTCGCCGAGCACAGCTGGCGCACCGCACTGATGGCCTATTTCCTTCGGGATGAATTCCCGCAGGCGGACATGGACAAGGTCATCCGCATGCTGCTGATTCACGATCTGGGCGAAGCGTTCACCGGCGATATCCCGACCTTCCTCAAGACCGGCGCGGACGAAGAAAAGGAAGACGCGCTGCTGCACCGCTGGGTGCATACGCTGCCCGATCCCTACAAGACCGAAATGCTCGCGCTCTATGCCGAAATGAACGAGCGCAAAACCCTCGAGGCCAGAATCTACAAAGCGATCGACAGCCTCGAAGCCGTCATCCAGCACAACGAAGCGCCGATCGATACCTGGATTCCGCTGGAATACGACCTCAACGTCACCTACGCCAGCGACAAGGTCGCCTTTTCGGATTACCTGACGCGCCTGCGCGCGCTCATCCGCGAGGACACGCTCGAAAAAATCCGCACCGAATCCACTGCAGACTACAGCAAGGAGGAAGACCATGATTGATTTTCAGAATGCCGAATACCTGAAGCTCATGCCCGTAGATCCCGCCAAGGGCGAACGCATGCTCGAGGGCATGCTGATCCCCGGCGAGCATGTCGTCGCCGCGTTCAAGGGCATCCGCGACGGCGTCATCTTCACCAACAAGCGCGTCGTTTCCATGAACGTGCAGGGCATCACCGGCAAGAAGACCGACTATACCTCCCTGCCCTATAAGCGCGTGCAGGCGTTCTCCATCGAAACCGCCGGCGTCGTCGATCTGGACAGCGAGCTGCATCTGTGGTTTTCCAGCGTCGGCAGAGTCCGCTTCGAATTCGCACGCGGCGTGGACGTCAAAAAGCTCTCTACCTATATCGCCGACGACGTCCTGTAATACCGATAAAGCCTTATCCGATGAAATGAAGGACTGTCAGGATATATCTGGACATTCTAAGAAAACAGGTTTCTGAGTATGCGCAGCGCTCTGGTTATGGGGCTCTGCCCCATTACCCCGCCAAAGGGCTTTCCGATCGCCCTTTGGAAACCTTCGGCCGCAAATGACTCAGTTTTCTTAGAACAGTCAGCTTTTATCCTGGCAGTCCCTGTTTTTATGATTCTTTATGATATGATGATCTCTTCAAAAACCTTCTCCATGTCGCCGCGGATGACCAGCGACGCGCGCGCGTCCGCGGGCGTTTCTTCCCGGTTGATCACAACAAGCTTCCGGCTGCCGCCGCGGAAATACGAGAGGAACGACGCCGCCGGCTCCACGCTCAGGCTCGTTCCTGCGATAATGAGCACGTCGCAGCGCGAGATTTCGCGGCAGGCGCCCGTGCTCACATAATGATCGAGCCCCTCGCCATAGAGCACGACGCTCGGCTTGATCACCCCGCCGCAGCTTTCGCATCTGGGCACGCCCTCTGTGCGCAGGATGTAATCCAGCCCGTAGTGCCGTCCGCATTCAAGGCAGGCATTGTCGTGTACGCTGCCGTGCAGCTCATAGACAAGCCTGCTGCCCGCCTGCCTGTGCAGGCCGTCGATATTCTGCGTCACAAGGCCGGAAAGCTTTCCCGCGCGCTCAAGCGCGGCGAGTTTCTCGTGCACGACGTTGGGCCTGGCCTGCGGATGAATCATATGCGCCCGGTAGAATGTATAAAACCGATCCGGATGGAGATAGAAAAACGACTGGCTGAGCATCATTTCCGGCGTGAGACCATCGTATTTCTGCCGGTACAGACCGTCTTCTCCCGTGAAATCCGGAATGCCCGACGCCGTGCTCACGCCCGCGCCGCCGAAAAACACAATGCGCCTGCCCCTGTCTATGATTTCCTGCAGCTCCTTCATCCGCTCGCCCCCTTCTGTATGGATTATGGCACAAAGCACACCCGATTGCAAGACGGCGAAGTCTATGATAAAATATGCTGGTTATCAGTTCCGCAAAGGAGTACGCCCGATGAAATCCACCGACAAGCTGTACATGATCCTGTCCATGGCGATCTTCGGTACGATCGGTCTGTTTACCCGTCATATCGCCATCACCTCCGGCGAGCTCGCGCTCTGCCGCGCCATGCTGGCCGCAGGTTTTCTCTTGATCTATCTGGCCGCGACGCGCCAGAAGCTGAGCATCCGCACCGGCAAAGGCGAGCTTCTGCGCCTGCTCCTTTCCGGCGTAGCGATGGGCTTCAACTGGATTCTGCTGTTTGAGGCCTATAAGCACACGACGATTTCCATCGCGACGCTGAGCTATTACTTCGCGCCGGTGATCGTCACGGTTCTCTCCCCGCTGCTCTTCAAAGAGCGGATGACGAAAAAGCAGATCGTCTGTTTCCTCATGTCCACGCTCGGCCTGCTGCTGATCATCGGCGTGGGCGACGCCTCCGGCGCGAGCCTGACGGGCATCGCCTATGGCCTCGGCGCAGCAGCGCTCTATGCCGCGGTCATCCTGCTCAACAAGTCGATCCATGCCGTCGCGGGGCTGCATCGCACGATCTGGCAGTTCCTTGCCGCCATCGCCACGCTGCTTCCCTATGTGCTCGCAAGCGGCGGCTTCCATCTGAATCTTCTGGACGGCGCCGGCTGGGCGTGTCTTCTGGTCATGGGCCTTGTCCATACTGGCCTTGCCTACTGCATGTATTTCTCCGCACTGCGCAGCCTGAGCGGCCAGCAGGCATCCATCCTCAGTTACATCGATCCGCTCGTCGCCGTGCTGATTTCCGTGCTGCTTCTGGGCGAAACGATGACGCTGTGGCAGGGGATCGGCGGCGCGATGATTCTGGGCTTCACGCTCCTGAACGAAACCGCATGAGCCATAGAAATATACAGCGCTCCGCCAAAAGCGGAGCGCTGTCACATATCCGTTCGATCAGATCACATCAAAACTTCACGACATCCAGACCGAGTTCCTCCGGATGGAACCGCGGGCAGACGTTTTCGGAAGAGGTAATCACCGAAGCGGCGAGCATGGAGCCGATCTCGATGGCCTCGTTCAGATGCTTGCCGTAGGTCAGGCCGATGGACACGCCCGCGCAGAACGCATCGCCCGCGCCCGTCGTATCCTTGACCTGCACCTTGCGCGCAGGGCAGACGCCCTTGTCGCCGTACATATCCGCATAGACCGCGCCATCCCCGCCGAGGGTCACGACCATCGAGGGAATCTTCGCCTGCATGACCTTCTCGGAGAGGATATCCGCCATCTCCTCGCGGGTCTTGCCGGTGTAGTCGTCCACGAACAGCATACCGGCTTCCTGCCTGTTGCAGATAAAGCAGGCGTAGCGCTTGATGAAATCGCGGCGCTCGGCTGCGATGCTCATGTTCGACACCAGACCGAAGACCGGCTTTCCATGCTTCTCCGCCAGGTCGAGCACCTTCTTGACCAGCGGCTTATGCAGATCGACCTCCAGCACGACGGAATCCGCCGCCATAAAAATCTCGTCGCCCTTCTCCTCGAGCAGATCGACGATCGGCAGCATATTAGGCCGCTTGGAAATCGAGCCTGCGACGTCGCCGTTGTTGTCAAACACGGCCAGCCACGTGCCCATGCCGTCCGGGATGGTCAGCACATAGTCGCAGTTGACCTTGTGGTTGCGCAGCTTCCTGAGCACGGCGTCGCCCATCGGCGTATCGTCGACGATGCCCACATACGTCGGCCGCAGTTCAGCGTTGGCGATATCCTCCACGACGTTGCGCGCCACGCCGCCGTGCACGTATTCGATCCTGCCGACATTCCGTCCGTCGGGGATGTAATTGTCCATCGGGAATCCCTTGATATCCATAAAGGCTGCGCCGATCACCACAATGCCCATAATCCTGTTCTCCTTGTGCTTTTGCTCTATCATACCATAAACTTCCAAAGAAATCCACGGGAAAAGCGCTTTCGCTGACCCTCCTGATGCGCATCTTGACAAATCCGCTTTTCCGGCGATATACTTTCCTTCGTATTCGACGGACGCAAGTCTGCCCACTGGGAGGAATTGACATTGCAGAAAAACAACGCTTTTCTCGGCACGGAACCTGTCGGGAAGCTCCTTTTCAAGCTCGCTGTCCCCACAGTCGCAGCGCAGCTGATCAACATGCTCTACAACATTGTGGACCGCATCTATATCGGCCACATGCCTTCTGACGGCCATCTCGCGCTCACGGGCGTGGGCATCTGCATGCCCATCATCATGTTTGTCTCCGCCTTCGCCGCGCTCATCAGCGCAGGCGGCGCGCCGCGCGCTTCCATCTTCATGGGCAAAGGCGACAACCGTTCTGCGGAAAAGACGCTGGGCAACTGCTTCGCGCTTCAGGTCGTCGTCTCGCTCATCCTCACCGCCGTTCTGCTGCTCTTCGGCCGCCCGATGCTTTCCGCGTTCGGCGCGAGCGAAAACACGATCGGCTACGCATCAGATTACCTGAGCATCTATGCGCTGGGCACCATCTTTGTGCAGCTGACGCTGGGCATGAACGCGTACATCACCGGTCAGGGCTTTGCCAAAGTCGGCATGCTGACCGTGCTCATCGGCGCAGTGCTCAACATCGTGCTCGACCCGCTGTTCATCTTCGCTTTGAATCTGGGCGTTCGCGGCGCAGCGCTGGCGACCATCCTCTCTCAGGGCATTTCCTGCGCGTGGGTCATTTCCTTCCTCTTCGGCAAAAAGACGCTGCTGCGCATCCGCCGGGAGAACCTGCGCATCGAGCGCAAAATCATCCTTCCCTGCATCGCGCTGGGCCTTGCGCCGTTCATCATGCAGTCCAGCGAGAGCATCATCTCGGTCTGCTTCAACTCCTCGCTCCTGCGCTATGGCGGCGACGTCGCCGTCGGCGCAATGACGATCCTCACCAGCGTCATGCAGTTCGCCATGCTCCCGCTGCAGGGCCTTGCGCAGGGCGCGCAGCCCATCACCAGCTACAACTACGGCGCAGGTAATGCGCAGCGCGTAAAGGCGATTTTCCGCCTCCTGCTGACCGTCAGCCTCGCGTACTCGTTCGTGCTCTGGGCGATGATCCAGCTCTTCCCGCAGGTATTCGCTTCCATCTTCACGCCGGATCCTGAACTGCTGGCGTTCTCCGCCAGGGCGCTTCGCATCTACTGCGGCGCGCTGCTGCTGTTCGGCGCTCAGATCGCCTGCCAGATGACCTTTGTCGCCATCGGCTACGCGAAATCCTCGATCATCGTCGCCGTCATGCGCAAGTTCATTCTGCTCCTGCCGCTGATTTTCCTGATGCCCTGCATCATCCCCGACAAGACCATGGGCGTTTACATGGCCGAGCCCGTCGCCGATGCGCTCGCCGTCACGTTCACCGTCCTGCTCTTCCGCGCCCAGTTCAAAAAGGCGATCGCCTCCATGGAAAGGCCCGCCAGCGCGTCATAACCATCCGGGACGGAGCCATGTTGCTCCGTCCCGGATTTCATGTTATACTGATGTATATGCGTATTTGCCCATACGGGCTTCAGGAGGATACCGGATATGAAGATTTCAAAAAAAGACGCGCTGATGTGGTTTGAGTTTTTTGCCATGCTGCCCGAAGAGGAGGAGCTGCTGACCCATCAGCAGGAGATCGCGCTGGCGGTCTTCGCCCAGATCGAGGACGCCGTCGACGCGCGCAACGAAAAGCTGATGCGCGAAATCCCGGGGCTCAAAACCCTCGGAGGACGCACCTTTTTCGTCGGCGACGAAAGCAAATTCTCCAGAGGCTGCCGCTCCTGTCTGACCGGCACAGGCCTTTGTGCCATCCGCAAGACGAACAAGTGCAATGTTCAGTGCCGCTTCTGCTATAACTACGGCGAGCTCGACCGCATCCCGCCCATCGGCGAGGGCATGTGGCAGATCGGCGGAACGAAGTTCTATGAGCGCGATCTCGATCTGCTGCTCTCCATCCAGGAAAAGCCAACCGGCATCTCCTATGTATACCTCGAGCCGTTCATGGAGATCGAGAAATACTACGGCGTGATCCGCAAATTTGCAGACGCCGGCATCCACCAGCACATGTACACCAACGGCCTTTTGTGCACGGAAGAAAACCTGCGCGCGCTGGGCGAGGCCGGACTTGACGAGCTGCGCTTCAATCTCGGCGCGTCCAACTGCCACGACAAGGTCATCGAGCATATCCGCATCGCGAAGAAGTACATTCCCTTCGTCGGCATTGAAACGCCGATGACGCCGGAGTTCTTCGAGGGCTTCATGCTAAAGAAGGACGCGATCCTCGCGACCGGACTGGACTTCATCAACTGCGCGGAGCTCCATCTCAATCCCAACAACATCGGAAACTACGAGGGTGAGAACATGTACATCTGCCGCCAGGGCTATGTCTCCCCGATCTGGAGCCGCGAAATCACGTTCAAAATCATGAAGATGGCCGCCGAGGAAAACTGGCCCATCGTCGTGCACGACTGCTCCAACCACACCAAATTCGCCCGCGGCCTGAATCTGCGCGGCAAGGAGGGCGGCTGCTTCGGTTCCAGCGATTACGTCTGCGAGTTCACCTCCATGCCCTACGGCGCGTTC
>JAFSCW010000132.1 GCA_017436605.1 Clostridia bacterium
ATGAGTACGGGGTTGTTCTTGGATTTTCGGGAAAGGATGCGGATCGCATTGCGGATTTCGCTGTCGCGTCCGATCACGGGATCGAGCTTGTTCTGGCGGGCAAGCTCAACCAGATCCTGACCGTATTTCTTCAGGGCGTCATAGGTGGCCTCAGGATCCTCGCTGGTCACGCGCGCGCTGCCGCGAACCTCCTGAAGCGCTTCAAGGAATTTGGGCTTGGTGACGCCGATGGACTGAAGTACGGGCTTCACACCGGAATCGGCTTTTTCAAGCAGGGCGAGGAAGAGATGCTCAACAGAGATGTATTCATCCCGCATCTGCTTCATCTCTGTCTCCGCCTGCTGCAGCGCAGCAGAAAGACCGTTTGACACATAGGGCTGCTGGTTGCTGCCCGAAATCTTGGGCAGACGCGAGATGGCCGTATTGCATACGCTCTGTACCTGTTTCAGGTTCAGGCCGAGCTTGCCAAATAGCTGTCCGATCAGACCGTTTTCCTGATCGATCAGCGCACCGAGCAGATGAAGCTGCTCGATCTGTGCATTACCATAGGTTTGCGCAAGGCGCTGAGCGCTTTGCAGCGCCTCCATGGATCTTTGGGTGAATCGGTTCATGTCCATCCAAATCATCCTCCTTATTTATCTCAGGGCTAGTCTGCCCGGATGAACTTCTTTTGACGCTGTCAGTATACCATGGTCAAAGAAAGTCAGTAAAGATCAAAACAGGAGAAAATTCAACCGATAAATATACAAAACAAACAAAAATGCCATTTGGAAATCCAAATGGCTCAGCGTGGTAGGCGTTTCAGTTCGCTCAGCTGGACACGGTACTTGTCGTATCGCCTGCCCACGCGATCGCGGTAATCGCCAAAAGGGGAAGGAACCATGACCGTAGCGGTTTTTCCGATGTAGCTGATTGTTCCGGTCAGCCGCTTTCCTTCATAGGGGAACGCGACCTTGCTGCCGACGAGAAATCCGTCTTTGGCGGCTTCCTGCCTGCGCGTGGGCAGGCTATGCCGCGTTGCCGTATGACCAAAAAGCCCGAATGCCAGCTGCCGGAAGCGTTCGGCGTGTCCGGTCTGTCCATAGAGCGCGATTTCCAGCGCATGGCAAAGCTCATGCTCAAAGACAAGCAGAAAGGCTTCCTGCGGCGTGGCCGCGGAAAGGCCGTTAAGTTCAAATGGGCCGTTGATCAATCTGGTCAGGAAATCACTGGACATGCGGATTTCGGCCTGGCGCATGCGAAGAATCGGCGATTTCGAATAGATGAATTTTCCTGCGGCGCTGGTCAGGCGCGCAGAGAGCGTAACGCTCAGGCTGCAAAAGGACCGCGCAAGAAATCCGCCCAGAAAGACGTCGTCATACAGAGAAAGCATGCGCTCAAGCGTCTTTTCATGCATGCCGCTGCAGGGAAGACGGCAGAACGCATCATCCGATGCAAGAAGAGCAGCCAGAATCCGGGCGCGATTGCGAAGAATCTGGCCGCTGTCAAGCGGAAAGGGAAAAGGAAAAGCTTTTGCTTTCACGGTTTACAGCGCGATTTCGACGCGAACAGCCTTGCCGACGAGCTTGACATCGCTGATATGAACCGATTCGGCGCCGAGCTCGCGGTCTCCGCTCTGGAGCAGGATGTTCGAATTGCCCAGCAGCTTGATGCGGCGCAGGCAGCGATGCGCGCCGTATTCGACCAGCATAATCGCGCCGTCGATTGGCAGCGTCTGGGGAACGATCAGCACGAGATCGCCCTTCTCGATGCGCATGGCGCGCATGGAATCGTCTGGAGCGAGGAAGTAAACGACCTTGTCCGGCTTGGCGCCTTCAATTTTTCCATCCTGAATCGGCACCATGCGGCGAGAAACCTGAATCCAGCCGGCATTCATGACGGGCACGGGCTTGAGCACGCTGCTGAGCGCGTCGAGCCAGATGCCGCTTTGTTCTTCGCTGGTCTGCTGCCTGACGGCGGGCTTCGGTTCGGCGGGCTTGGGCTGGGGCGCGGGGGCGACGGGCTTCGGGGCGAGCGTGCTCAGGTCGACGGTCGCAGCAATTTCATCCAGAGAGAATTCGGCTTCGTTGCGCTGGCTGGTGCCCAGCGTTTTGAGAATCCTGCGCGCTTGATCATCCTGAATGATGCGGCGTCCCTCCTCGACGTCCTTGAGATAGCTCTCGGAAACGCCACATTTGCGGGCAACCTGCTTGCGGGTCAGCTTCTGGCGGGAACGCTCAAGCAGAATCAGATCTCCAAGACGGCTCATGAATGATTCCTCCTTTAATTTCGACGATGATATCGGATATCCGGCATAAGAAAGCGCTTAGCCGGGATGCTGGCTAAGCGCATTATAGCGGTTTTATCCGGTTTTGTAAAGAGAGGTCACCGCTCGCGGGGAGGGCCAAGAGGCTTGTCCGGAGAGATTCCGCGGGCAATCAGGCGTTCCCGCGTTCCCTCGGCCAGGAGCGTATAGACGATGGAGGTAATGGGGACGGCGCAGAGCATACCGACAACGCCGAAAAGACCGCCGCCTACGGTGACGGAAAGCAGAACCCACATCGAGGGAAGATTGATCGAGGTGGATACCACGCGCGGATAAATCAGGTTGGTTTCAAGCTGCTGCAGGATAAGGATATACGCGATGAACCCGACAGCCTGCATGGGGCTTTCGATCAGCACGAGGAAAGCGCCGACAACACAGGAAATGATCGCGCCATAAATCGGAATCAGCGCGCAGAACAGCATGATCACCGAAATGACCAGCGCATGGGGGAAGCGGAAGAGAATCATGCCGGCAAAGCAAAGCGCGCCCAGAATCAATGCTTCCGTGCATTGAATCGTGACATAGGAGAAGAAGGTCTTATGCGCCATACGCGCAACCCTGACGGTACTATCACAGAAGTGCCTGGGAAGGAAGGCATACAAAAGCTTTTTGATCTGCCTGGAAAGGGATTCCGTCTGCAGGAGAATATAGATAGCGAATACGAAGGAAATGATGATATCCGTCGCGCTGCCAAAGAGCGAGGAAACGTTGGATACCAGCGAACCCGCCACAATACCGGCATAACGCTGAACGATGGAAATCAGGGACGACGCCACCTTGTTCAGATCGGGAATCATCGGTGCGATGGTGTCGTGCAGTTCGGGATAACGCTGCGTCCATACGAGGATCTCGCTGATCCAGTTCTGCGCCGTCGGGACAAAGCGCATGATGGAGCCCGCCAGCGAAGCGACGGTATCCACCAGCTGCGGAAGGACGATCATTAGGAAGAGCGAAATCAGCAAAAAGAGGACAAGAATCGATAAGACAAGGCTGAGAACCTTTCGGTTGCCCTTGACGAAGGGCTGTCCCTTTTTGTTCTTTCTGCTCAGCAGCTTGCTGATCAGCCGCATGGGTACGCTGATGATGAACGCCATCGCTGCGCCGATGAAGAAAGGCGAAAACTGGTTCAGTGCGCTGACAATCCAGCTGCCGATGACGGGAAAATGGCTGACGCAGAGCACAAGACCGATCGTAAAAGCGGAAAGGAACAACAAAAATCGTTTCGTATCATTCGAAAGATGCATGCGCGCCTCCTGCAAAATGGTTGATCTTATCCTTTATTATACCCGCTTTTTCAGGAAAAGGAAACCTCTGCGCAGAAAAAAGATCGGTTAGTCAATCGGTACGAATCCTGTGGCGGCGCTTGAAATATGAACTGAAATGCGATATGATTTCTTCATCAAGTATGGCGGCGGGCTGAAAAGCGATCCGCCGGCGTGAATGGCGGGAGAACGACGGATGAGAGAGATTGATGTAAAGACCGTCAGGGAAACGGTTTTTGAATTGTTTATGAGCGCCTGCTGTGAAATCGGCAGGGATGTGTTGGAGCTGCTCCGCAAAGGGCTTGAAACGGAGAAGTCGCCCTTTGGGCGGGAAGTGCTTTCCCAGCTTATTGAAAACGATCGTCTGGCCGCAGCGCGTCATATGCCCATCTGCCAGGACACGGGTATGGCTGTGGTGTTCATGGAGATCGGGCAGGACGTTCATTTTGTGGGCGGCGATTTGAATGAGGCGATCGAGGACGGCGTCAGGCAGGCATACCGCGAGGGTTGCTTCCGGGCAAGCGTGCTTTCTCCGCTTGAGCGTGTGAATACGAAGGATAATACGCCGGCGATCGTGCACATGAAAATCGTGCCGGGCGACAGCGTTGCGATAACGGCTGCACCGAAAGGATTTGGCTCCGAGAATATGTCCCGCCTTTGGATGCTGACGCCGTCGCAGGGGATCGAAGGCGTGAAGCAGGCGATTGTTGAAACGGTTCGTCTGGCGGGCGGCAATCCCTGTCCGCCGGTCGTGGTCGGCGTCGGAATCGGAGGAACGGCGGAATATGCGATGATGATGGCCAAGCACAGCCTGACCCGGGAATGCGGTATGCCTTCGGAAGATCCGGTGCTGGCCGATCTGGAACGCGAACTGCTGGAGAGCATCAACGCCCTTGGCATTGGCCCGCAGGGACTGGGCGGCACAACGACAGCGCTGGCCGTGCATATTGAACAGATGCACACGCATATTGCGGGCTTGCCGGTTGCGGTCAACATGCAGTGCCATGCCGCGCGCCATAAATCCGCTGTCATTTGAGGAGGGAAACCGATGCCCAAGACAATTCATGCTCCGCTGCGCAGGGAGGAGATTGGAACGCTCCGCGCTGGGGACAGCGTGCTCCTGTCCGGAACGATTTATACGGGGAGAGACGCAGCGCATAAGCGCCTGTGTGCGCTGCTGGAGGCAGGCAAACCGCTTCCTCTGGATCTTCGGGATCAGGTTATTTACTACGCAGGGCCCTGTCCTGCAAAACCGGGCGATCCGATTGGCTCGTGCGGTCCGACGACGAGCGGCAGAATGGACGCCTATGCGCCGGCGCTTTGCGATCTCGGTCTGATCGGCATGATCGGCAAAGGACAGCGAAGCGCGGCTGTTGTGGAGGCGATCCGCAGAAACGGCGGCGTGTACTTTGCGGCCACAGGCGGCGCCGGCGCGCTGATTGCAGCGTGTGTGAAGTCGGCGAAGGTCATCGCCTTTGAGGATCTGGGAACGGAAGCAGTCCGGGAACTTGTCGTGGAAAACCTTCCGCTGATTGTCGCCATCGACGCGCATGGCGGCAATCTGTATGAAGAAGGACCGGCTGCATACAGAAAAAGCACTCTATAAATAGGGAGAAAAGCATATGAAAATTGAGCTGAAGCACCTCACAAAGCGTTTTCCGAACCGCAGCAAAAATCAGCCGGACGTCATTGCGGTGAATGATTTTAATCTGGAAATTCCTTCGGGAAAGCTCATCGGTCTTCTTGGCCCGTCGGGCTGCGGAAAGAGCACGGCTCTGAATCTGCTGTGCGGTCTCTTGAAACCGACCGAAGGTCAGATCCTCTTTGGAGAGGATGACGTGACGAAGCTGCCGGCCGAAAAGCGCGGCGTGGGCTTTGTGTTCCAGAGCTATGCGCTGTATCCGCATCTGACTGTGCAGCAGAATATCACCTTCCCGCTGGAAAACCTGAAGGGTAAGGACAAGCTGACCAGAGAGCAGATGCAAAAGCGCGCCTATGAGGCGGCGAAACTTGTGCAGATCGAAGGGCTGATGGACAGAAAGCCCAGCGAGCTTTCCGGCGGACAGCAGCAGCGCGTTGCCATTGCGCGTGCGCTGGTCAAGATGCCGCGCGTCTTGCTGCTCGATGAGCCGCTGTCCAATCTGGATGCGCGTTTGAGGCTGCAGACGCGCGAGGAGATCCGCCGTATTCAGAAGGAAACGAAGATCACAACGGTCTTTGTTACGCACGATCAGGAAGAAGCGATGAGCATTTCCGATCTGATCGTGGTGATGAAGGACGGCGTCATTCAGCAGATCGGAAAGCCGCAGGAGGTCTACGATCGTCCGCTTAACCTCTTTGTCGCGAAGTTTCTGGGCACGCCGCCGATCAACGTATTCAGCGGAAGGATCTGCGCGGGCAAACTGTTTATCGGTGAGGACGCCGTGCTGGATATTGACGGCGCAGAGGATCAGGAGGTTTGGGTGGGCGTTCGTCCGGAGGGCTTTGTTCTGAAAGAACAGTCCGGCCCGCTGCACTGCACGCTCAGCGGCGTTGAGGTTATGGGGCGCGATATCAGCGTCGTTGCTTCGCATCCTGCGATGCAGGGAACGACGGTTCGCTCGATCATCAGCGCGGAAAATATGGTGGAGCTGGAGGATGAAACGACAGTCCGTTTTGCTGTGAAGCCTTCCAAGGTGCATGTTTTCAGCAAGAAAACTGAGCTTCGGATTCCCTTTGAAGCAAAGTGATGCCGGGGAGATGATACGATGGAGAAAAACAATCTGAAGGGCTGGCTGTATCTGCTTCCGGCGATTGCCTTCCTGGGCTTTTTCATGGTCTATCCGCTGATTGATGTGTTCATCTATTCCTTCGAAGAAGGATACAATTCGGCGTCGCAGACGTACTATGGGGTGGGACTGTACAACTATTCCTATGTTCTGCGCGATCCGTATTTTCTGCAGGCGGTCAAGAATACGCTGATTCTTGTCGGCATCACGGTGCCGCTGTCCACAGGACTGGCGCTGCTGATTTCCGTGGGGCTCAGCTCCATCCGTACGCTGCGCAACGCATTTCAGACGATTTACTTTCTTCCGTATGTGACCAACACGCTCGCTGTCGGTCTGGTATTTATGATTCTGTTCAAGAAAACGCCGTATACGGATGGTCTTGCGAATCTGATTATCGGCTGGTTCGGAGCGGAGCCGATCGATTTTATCGACGGCCCCTATTGGGCGAAGATGTTCGTGCTCTGTTTCTACACAATATGGGTCGTCCTGCCGTTCAAAATCCTGATCCTGACCAGCGCGCTTGCCTCTGTCAATGAGATTTACTATAACGCCGCCCGTGTCGACGGCACGCCGAAGCATCGGATTTTTACCAGAATTACGCTGCCGATGATTTCTCCGACGCTGTTTTATCTGATTGTCACGGGTTTTATCGGTGCATTTAAGGCGTACAGCGATGCGGTTGCGCTCTTTGGAACGGATTTGAATGCGGCGGAGATGAATACAATTGTCGGCTATGTCTATGACATGCTTTATGGCAACAGCGGCGGCTATCCGTCATATGCGTCTGCGGCGGCCATCATCCTGTTTATGATTGTCCTGACGATTACGTGCATCAACCTGCTGGTCAGCAAAAAGCATGTGCACTACTGATGAGGGATCGGTTATGGAAAAACAAGTCGATTATGAGAAGCTGGAAAAAAGCGAAAGAATCCGCGGTGCGCTGGGCAAAGCGGTGATTTATGTATTGCTGGTGGCATGGGCGCTGATGGTGCTTTTCCCGTTTTACTGGATGGTGCTCACGTCTGTGAAGGGCTACGGCGCGTATAATTCCGAATACATTCCGCAGTTGTATACGCTTGCGCCGACGCTGGAGAATTATGTCGAAGCGTTTACGGCGGTTCCGCTTGCGCGATATTTCGTCAATACCCTGATCTTTACGCTTGCAACGACGGCGATCATGATGATCGTGACGGTTCTGGCGGCGTATGCGTTTGCGAGGATGAATTTCCCGGGCAAAGACGCTGCGTTTGTTGTGTTTCTTTCGCTGATGATGATTCCGAGCGAACTGGTGATTATCACAAACTTTGTGACGATTACCAATTTGGGATTGAGGAATTCGTTCCTCGGCCTGATTCTTCCCTCGGTGACGTCGGTATTCTATATCTATCTGCTGAAGGAAAACTTTGAGCAGGTGCCGGGAGAATTGTATTATGCGGCCAAGGTTGACGGCACATCTGATCTGAAGTACCTGCTCAAGGTCATGATTCCGATTTGCCGCCCGACGATTGTGACCATCACGATTCTCAAAGTGATCGAATGCTGGAACTCCTATGTCTGGCCTAGGCTGATTACGGATGATTCCGATTATTTCCTGGTTTCAAATGGTATTCAGACGATCAGGGAAAGCGGATTCGGACGCGAGAACATACCTGCCATGATGGCTGCGGTTGTATCTATTTCTGTTCCGCTGATCGTGCTCTTTCTGATTTTCCGCCAGAAGATTATGGCCGGCGTGGCGAGGGGAGGCACAAAAGGATGAAAAGCAAACACATGGCGCTTGCGCTTCTCCTCGTGCTGATGCTCGCGCTTTTAAGCGGATGTCATGGTTCGCGAGGGCTCAGTCCGTTTGAAATTCCGAATGAGCTTGATCTGTCCCGGACGCATGAGATTACATTCTGGGCAAAGAATGATACCAACATCACACAGGTGGAGATTTACGAAAAGGCAATCGCGGATTTTGAAAAGCTGTACCCCAATATTCGGGTGAACATGCGCCTGTATACGGATTACGGCAGGATTTACAACGATGTAATCACCAACATTGCGACGGGTACGACGCCCAATGTCTGCATTACCTATCCGGATCATATTGCGACGTATATGACAGGCGTCAACAGTGTTGTTGCGCTGGATGAACTGCTGATCGACGAGCGCTACGGACTGGGCGGCAGCGCGCTGATGTTCGATTCTCCCACCAGGGAAGAGATCGTTCCGCAGTTTCTTGGCGAGTGTATGCTGGAAGGGAGGTACTATGCGCTTCCGTATATGCGCTCGACAGAGGCGCTGTATATCAACAAGACCTTTGTAGAGAAACTGGGCTACACCCTTCCGGAGAAGATGACCTGGGACTTTATCTGGGAAGTTTCCGATGCTGCGGCGCTGAAGGACGAAGAGGGCGTCTATGCCCTTAACGGCCAGAAGGTGATGATTCCCTTCATCTATAAATCCACAGACAACATGATGATCCAGATGCTCAGGCAGAAGGATGCGGGTTATTCCACAGCGGAGGGCGAGGTGCTCATTTTCAATGATGACACAAAGGATTTGCTTTATACCATTGCGGATCATGTGAAAAAGGGCGCATTCTCGACGTTTAAGATTTCCAGCTATCCGGCCAATTTCCTTAATGCGGGTCAGTGTGTGTTCGCGATTGACTCAACGGCTGGCGCCACCTGGATGGGGCCCGATGCGCCGCTGATCGACATCAGCGACGATAAGCTGGTGGATTTTGAAATTGAAATCATGCCGATCCCGCAGTTCGACCCTGAGAATCCGAGCATGATTTCTCAGGGACCGTCGGTGTGTCTGTTCAACAAAGAGGATCCGCAGGAAGTTCTCGCGTCCTGGCTGTTCATGCAGTATCTTCTGACCAACGATGTTCAGATTGCGTATTCCAGTACGGAGGGATATGTTCCCGTCACGTCAAAGGCGCAGCAGTCCGAGGCTTATCAGGAGTATCTCGCCCGGAGAGGCGAGGATAATCAGCTATATTACGATGTGAAGATCGACGCATCGAAGCTGCTGATGGAGCATGTTGACGATACATTTGTGACGCCGGTATACAATGGATCCGCGTCTTTGCGCAATGCGGCAGGGCAGATGATCGAAGAGGTGACCAAGTCGGTCCGCCGCAAAAAGACGGTTGATGACGCCTATATCGAAAAGCTCTATGCAGATATGGTTTCGCTTTACAGGCTGGATTCGACGGGACAGGGCGCGGCGTCGACCGTAGACAGCGGCAGCCTCGGAGAGCTTCCGGCGATGTCGGCTGCGCTCCTGTCCGGAATTGCGCTTGCGTGGGTACTGATTATCGCGTATGTGCTGCGCGAGGCATGGAAAAAGAAAAAGGCGGCAGTCAGATAAAATAACGTTGATTTCTTGCTGATTTGTAGTATAATGAATCTGTCCGTTTGGAACAAACTATCTGGGAGGAAAGACAAATGAAGAAGTTTATCGCTGCTTTGCTGACCCTTTCCATGCTCTTTGCCGGCTGTGCTGCGCTGGCCGAAGGCATCATGACGCATGCTGATTACGTTGCTGCCGAGCTGGATTCCGAGGTTGTCGTGGAGACTTATGTGCAGGCCAAACAGTCCTGGTGGGATAACAAGGCGACTTTCTACTGCCAGTCTGAGGACGGCGCGTACTTCCTGTATGAGATGGCGTGCTCTGAAGAGGAATTTGCCAAGCTCGTTCCGGGTACGAAGATCAGGGTGACCGGCTACAAGGCCGAGTGGGCCGGCGAGGTCGAGATTGTGGATGCGACCTACGAAATCCTCGAGGGCAGCTTTATTGCTGAGGCGGCGGATGTTACCGCGCTCCTGGGTACGGATGAGCTGATCGCGCATCAGAACGAGTTTGTCACCTTCAAGGGCATGACCGTTGTTGGAATCGAGTACAAGAACGGCGAACCCGGCGATGACATCTATGTGACCCTGTCCAAGAACGATCAGGAATACAGCTTCTGCGTCGAGCGTTACCTGACCGATCCGGAGACCGAGGTTTACAAGGCTGTCGGCGAGCTCAAGGCGGGCGATGTGATCGACGTCGAGGGCTATCTGTACTGGTATGAGGGCGTGAATACGCACATCACCAGCGTGAAGGCCGCCGCTTGATGGCGCTGACAGGCACAAAAGTATAACTGTCATTTGGTCCGCTCTCGCATGGGAGCGGACTTCTTTATATATCCGAAGAGCTTAAGGGATTATTATTACAGATTTATTAAATCAATCTGCAGGCAATTCACTTTGAAGAAAACAACATTGTAAATCACAAGACTTTCATGTATAATGGTTTAGTCGGAGATTTTGTTTTCAGGCGATTTGCAGAGATTGGCTGGGAGCTGCCAAGCGGCATAAACAGCTTCAGGGGAGACAAAATGAAGTATCTGTCTTTGCTGACATGGGTGGGGCAGTTTGGTTTTTCCTGCTTATTTCCCACCTGCGCGTTACTGATGCTGGGCGTTTATCTCCAGAATCGGTTTAACCTTGGCGTATGGGTCGTGGTTGTGCTTGGGATTATCGGTTTTCTGACCAGCATCAGCACGGCGCGCGCCTGCCTGCAGTCTATGCGCAAAGAGATTGAGCGGATTGACGGGGATCGGAAATAGGGTATGGCTGCGCAGCCATGTGATTTGGAACATTCCGGATAGAATTAAAAAGGAAGCTTTCGTATGAAGTTACAATCTGCTTCTCAGCGTGAAGTCAAGCGTATTGCCTGTGGTACGGCTGTGGGCGGCGTTTTGCTTGTCGCTGTGATGTATGCGCTCAGTATGGTGGGCGTGGGTACCTTTGATTATCGGGTGATCACCGGCGTGATCGGCGGATGTATCATCGCGGTATTGAATTTTTTCCTGATGTGCCTGACGATTCAGCGCGCTGTGAGCATGAGCGAGCAGAAATCGATGAAAGCATTTATTCAGGGGAGCTATAATGGACGTCTGTTTTTGCAGGCTGCATGGATTGTGGCTGCTTATCTGATGCCATGGGTCAATGTATTTGCTGCGGCGATTCCGCTGCTGTTTCCCAATCTGATGATCTTTTATCTGCAGGCGAGAGGAAAGCTTGTAACGCCCAGCGAACGCAAGAACCCGCCGCCTGAGGAGATGGAGGAACTCGAGGACTACAAAGGTCCCTTTGAGGCGTAAATCTAAAGCATACGGATCAGTATCCGTTCATCATTACGACGAGGAGAGCAACACTATGGACGTATCCATCAACGGCGCAAGAATTCTCCATACCTTTGAAAACGTCCCGCTGCTGGGAAGCGTGCAGATCACGCAGACGCTGGCGGCCAGCTGGCTGGTCATGGCGATCATTACGGGTCTGTGCATCTGGCTGGGATCGGGCCTGAAGGTAACGAATATTTCCCGCAAGCAGGCTGTGGCGGAAATGGGCTATAATGCGATTGTCAACTTCGTACGCGGCAACATGGGCACGAAGTTTGATCATTATATTCCGCTGGTGTGCACGATCTTTATCACCAGCGTCATTTCCAATCTGATCAGCCTGCTGGGAATCTGGAGCCCGACGGCAGATCTGATGACCGAGCTGGCTTGGGCGCTTGTTGTGTTTGTGCTCATCACCTATCACAAGATCAAGGCGTCCGGATTTGGCGGATATATGCGCGGCTTCCTTGACCCGATCTTTGTCATGGCGCCGATCAATGTCATGTCCGAATGCTTCACGCCGATTTCCATGGCGTGCCGTCATTTCGGCAACATTCTGTCCGGTACGGTAATCAGCACGCTGATTTATGCAGCCCTGACTGCAGCGAACAATGCGCTCTTTGGCGCGCTGGGTTCCAGCCTCGTCGTTGCGGTGATTGTGACGGTGCTCGGCCTTGTTCCGGCGGTGCTGGGCTACAGGCAAAAGAAGAAGCGGCTGCTGATTCCGGGAGCGATTGTGGCGGTTCTGGGCGTGCTGGCGGTCTTCACGAATCTCGGCGCGTCTTATCCGTGGCTGACTGTTGGTATTCCTGCAATCCCGAGCCTCTATTTTGACTGGTTCGGCGGCTGTATTCAGGCGTTCATTTTCTGTACGCTGACCACTCTCTTCATCAAACAGGCTGCAGGCGACTAAGCCGGCGCGGCCATTTGAATAACTACTCTGCAATTCATTTTTTTAGGAGGAATAGGTTTATGGATTTCACTGTTCTGGCGAAGGGTATTGCTCTGGCTGGCTGCGCGATCGGCGCTGGTCTTGCGGTCATCGCGGGTATCGGCCCTGGTATCGGCGAAGGTAACTGTGCGGCGCGTGCCTGCGAAGTCATCGGCCGCAATCCGGAGTGCAAGAGCGACGTTACCAGTTCCATGATTCTGGGTATCGCGCTGTCCGAGACCACCGGTATTTACGGTTTCGTTACCGGTCTTCTGCTGATCTTTGTTGCCCCCGGCATGTTCATGAACTTCCTGGGCTAATCTCAGGCAGATTCACAGCGAAAAAATTTGCCGGAAGGAGGCAGCACAATGGATCTTTACCAGTCCCTTGTGACGGTAAACCCTGTAACCCTGATTGCGCAGATCTGCAATCTGTTCCTGCAGATGTTCCTTGTGAAGGTGTTCTTCCTGGATAAGATCAAGGCGATCCTCGATGCGCGCCGTGAGGCTGCGGATAAGGAGATCACCGACGCCAAAGCGGCGAAGGAAGAGGCCATGGTCATCAAGGCAACCTACGAGCAGAATATGCTCGAAAGCAAGGCCAAGGCGGAAAAGATCCTGCAAAACGCTCAGCAGACCGCCTCTCAGCGCGGCGAGCAGATCATCAGCGATGCGCAGAAGACTGCCGTTGCCATGAAGCAGAAGGCTGAAGCAGAGATCGCGCAGGAGAAGAAGCGTGCACTCAACGACGCCAAGAATGAGATTTCCGAAATTGCCATGGCCATTGCTGGCAAGGTCGTCGGTCGTGAACTGACTGCGGCCGATCATGCCAAGATGGTGGACAATTTCATCGATGAATTGGGTGGCGAAGTATGACAGAGGCTGCAAGCGTTTACGGCGAGGCCCTGTATGCGCTCGCCAAAGATGAAAACAAGAGCGACCTGATGCTCAGGCAGCTTAAGGTGCTGGATGAAAGCTTTGCTGCGGAACCGGATTTTCTCCGGCTTCTGAGCGCGCCCAATCTGTCCAAGATCGAACGCAGAGAGATTCTGGACGCTTGCTTGAAGGGCAAGGCGGAACCGTATCTGCTCAATTTCCTCAAGATTCTGATGGAAAAAGGCTATATTCGCCAGTTCAGCAATTGCGTGAAGGTTTTCTGCGAGCGTTATAACGAGGATCACGGCATCATGCCGGTGTCTGCTGTGACGGCGGTACCCATGTCGGACAGCCAGAAGGAAAAGCTGGCTGCCAAACTCGCGGGGATTACCGGAAAGCAGATTGAACTGACCAACACCATTGACCCGGCGTGTATCGGCGGCGTTCGCCTCGATTACGACGGCAAGCGCGTCGATGATACAATCATCCATCGCCTCGACGCGGTGAGCAGTATGCTCAGGAACACCATACTCTGATGGGAGAAAGCAGGAGCGGTATGGAATTAAGACCCGAAGAGATCACAAAGATCATTCGCGAACAGATTAAAAACTACGAGTGCAAGCTCGAAACCAGCGAGACGGGCACGATTATTCTGGTCGGCGACGGCATTGCCCGCGCAAGCGGCCTGGATAACTGCATGGCCAACGAGCTGGTCGAGTTTGAAAACGGTGAGTTCGGCATGGCGCAGAATCTGGAGGAGAACTCCGTTTCGATCGTCATTCTGGGCAGCGATGCGGGCCTGCATGAGGGCAGCGCTGTGAAGCGCACCGGCCGTGTCGTGTCCGTTCCGGTCGGCGAAGAGCTGATTGGCCGTGTTGTCAATGCGCTGGGCCGTCCGGTTGACGGCAAGGGCGCGATCTACACGACCCAGACCCGTCCGATCGAAAGCCCGGCGCCGGGTATCATCGAGAGAAAGAGCGTCAGCGTTCCGCTGCAGACCGGTATCAAGGCCATCGACTCCATGATTCCGATCGGCCGCGGCCAGCGCGAGCTCATCATTGGCGACCGTCAGACGGGCAAGACGACGATCGCGACCGACACCATCATCAACCAGAAGGGCAAGGATGTCATCTGTATCTACGTTGCCATTGGTCAGAAGAATTCGACCGTTGCGCAGCTTGTGGAACAGCTGACCCAGGCTGGCGCGATGGATTATACCATCATCGTCAGCGCCACCGCGTCTGAGCTGGCCCCGATGCAGTACATTGCGCCGTATACCGGCTGTGCTATGGGCGAATACTTCATGGCGCAGGGCAAGGATGTTCTGGTTGTCTATGACGATCTGTCCAAGCATGCCGTTGCGTATCGTGCGTTGTCTCTGCTGATTCGCCGTCCGCCGGGCCGCGAGGCGTATCCGGGCGACGTTTTCTATCTGCACAGCCGTCTGCTGGAGCGCGCTGCGCGCATTGCGCCGGAATACGGCGGCGGAAGCCTGACTGCCCTGCCGATTATCGAGACGCAGGCGGGCGACGTTTCCGCTTATATCCCGACCAACGTCATTTCCATCACCGACGGCCAGATCTTCCTGGAGAGCGAGCTCTTCCATTCTGGCGTCATGCCGGCTGTTAACCCGGGCATTTCTGTTTCCCGCGTTGGCGGCAATGCGCAGATCAAGGCGATGAAGAAGGTCGCGGGCAGCCTGAAGCTGATTTATTCCCAGTATCGCGAGCTGCAGAGCTTTGCTCAGTTCGGCAGCGATCTCGACGCGGATACCAAGGCGCGCCTTGCTCAGGGCGAGCGCGTCGTGGAGGTGCTCAAGCAGGGCAAGAGCACACCGATCGACGTCGAAAAGCAGGTCTGCATTATTTACGCCGTTACCCACGATTACCTGGCCGAGGTTCCGGTGGAGCAGGTTTCCATGTATGAGCAGGGACTGTATGCCTATCTGGATGCCCAGCATGCGGATATTCTTGAAACCATCCGCACCACGGGTAAGTTCGAGAAGGAAACCGAGGAGAAGCTTGCTGCTGCGCTTGAGCAGTATACGAAGGACTTTCTCGCTAAGTAATTGAAAGGAGGGGGTATGTGATGGCTGGCGCTTCGATGAAAGACATCAAGCTGCGCATAAAAAGCGTAGAGAGCACCATGCAGATCACCAAAGCGATGGAACTCGTCGCCTCCTCCAAGCTCAGAAAAGCCAAAGAGCGTCAGGAGCGCAGCCGCCCGTATTTCATTGGTTTGAAGGAAACGCTTGTCGATATCGAATCGTCGACGAAGGATTTCTCCTCGCCGTATCAGAAGCAGCGTGATATCAAAAAGCGCTGCCTGATCATGATTGCAGGCGACCGCGGCCTCGCTGGCGGCTACAACAGCAACATTATTAAGGCTGTGATAGAGAAAATGCAGGGCGATATCCCGACCTGTATCCTGCCGATCGGCAAACGCGCGGTCGATTTCTGTAACCGCAAGGGAATTGAAATCGTGACCAGTGAGTTTATCGAGGCGGGCAGCATCTCGATTCCGGACTGCTTTGCGATCAGCAATCTGGTGACGCAGGGCTATCTGAGCGGACAGTTTGACGAGGTATCCATCATCTATACGCAGTTTGTCTCCATGCTCACGCAGACTCCGAGAGCAGAAAGCCTGCTTCCGCTCAAGGCGGAAAGCAATAGCGAGCGCAAGGAGTCACATTCGCTGGTTCTTTATGAGCCGAGTCCCGAGGAAGTGTATGACGCGATTGTTCCGGGGTATATCGCTGGCATGATCTATGGCGCCATGTGCGAATCGGTTGCCAGCGAGCAGGGTGCGCGCCGCACGGCGATGGATGCGGCCAGCAAGAACGCCGCGGAAATGATCGAGGATTTGTCCCTGCGTTATAACCGTGCCCGTCAGGGTGCAATCACGCAGGAGATTACCGAAATCGTCGCCGGTGCGGAGCACTGACGCGCGTTCACAGTACGAAGAAGGAGCAACGATATGGCTAAAGGAAGCATCGGTACCGTGGCCCAGGTTATCGGCCCGGTACTGGATATCAAGTTTGCTGACGGCGAACTTCCCAAGCTGCTGAACGCGATTGAAGTGTTTAACGGCGAAAAGAAGATGGTCGTCGAGGTCGCCCAGCATCTGGGTGACGATATCGTCCGCTGTATCGCGATGAGCAGCACGGACGGCCTTACCCGCGGCGCGAAGGCCGTGGATACCGGTTCTTCGATTACCGTTCCGGTTGGCGAGAAGTGTCTTGGCCGCATCTTCAATCTTCTGGGTGATCCGGTTGACAACCAGCCGGCTCCTGAAGATGTTGAGCGCTGGGCGATTCACCGCGACGCGCCGGCTTATGACGAGCAGGAAACCTCTGCCGAGATTCTGGAAACGGGCATCAAGGTTGTTGACCTGATTGCGCCGTATGCCAAGGGCGGCAAGATTGGTCTGTTCGGCGGCGCGGGCGTCGGCAAAACGGTTCTGATCATGGAGCTGATCAACAACGTTGCCAAGCAGCATGGCGGCCTGTCCGTGTTTACGGGCGTCGGCGAGCGTACGCGTGAGGGCAACGACCTTTACAACGAGATGAAGGAGTCCGGCGTTATCAATAAGACTGCGCTGGTCTACGGTCAGATGAACGAGCCGCCGGGAGCGCGTATGCGTGTTGCGCTTTCCGGTCTGACGATGGCGGAATACTTCCGCGATCGCGAGGGCCAGGACGTTCTTTTGTTCATCGATAACATTTTCCGCTTCACGCAGGCTGGTTCGGAAGTGTCCGCGCTGCTGGGCCGTATGCCGAGCGCTGTTGGCTATCAGCCGACCCTCGCGACCGAAATGGGCGCCCTGCAGGAGCGTATTACGTCGACCAAGCGTGGTTCGATCACGTCTGTTCAGGCGGTCTATGTCCCGGCTGACGACCTGACTGACCCGGCTCCGGCGACGACGTTTGCGCATCTGGATGCGACAACCGTTCTTTCCCGAAGCATCGCCTCTCTGGGCATTTATCCTGCCGTCGATCCGCTCGAGTCTACCAGCCGTATTCTCGAGCCGGGCGTTGTCGGCGAGGAGCACTATCAGGTGGCCCGCGATGTGCAGCGCATTCTCCAGCGCTATAAGGAACTGCAGGATATCATCGCGATCATGGGTATGGACGAGCTGTCTGAGGAGGACAAGCTGACCGTTTCCCGTGCGCGCAAGATTCAGCGCTTCCTGTCCCAGCCGTTCAGCGTTGCGGAGCAGTTCACCGGCATGGAAGGCAAATACGTTCCGATCAAGGAGACGATCCGCGGATTCAAGGAGATCATCGAAGGCAAGCATGATGCTCTGCCGGAGAGCGCGTTCCTGTTCGTTGGTACGATCGACGAGGCTGTTGCCAAGGCAAAGGGTGAAAAGGCATGAGTACGTTCCACCTGAGGATCAGCACACCGGACGGCCTTGCATTTGAAGGCGAGGTTGAGCGCCTGCGTGCGCGCATGATCGATGGCGACGTTAGCTTGCTGGCGCATCATACGGATTACGTTTCTGCCGTCGGCGCTGGCGAAGCTGCGGTTGTTTTGCCTGATGGTCAGACGCGGTATGCTGCCTGTATCGGCGGTATGCTGGCGATGATCCAGAATGAAGCGAATCTGATTGCGACAACGTTTGAATGGGCGGACGAGATTGATCTTGATCGCGCGAAGCGCGCTAAGGAGAAGGCTGAAGCCCGGATTGCTGCTGCGAAGAACGATGATCGGGAGCTGATGCTAGCTAAGGCAAAGCTTCAGAGAGCGCTAATCCGTATTGGCGTCAAGCATTAAAAGTTTCTTTACAGAGCGCACCATGTGTGCGCTCTGTATTTGCTTTATATGATAAAAAGGAAACCGAACATACATCCATGCGGCGTATTTGTTTTACATGAAAGGAGTTGTCTCATTAAGAGGTAACTCTATTTTTCATGCGAAAAAAAGCATTCAGGCTATGAAAAACCGAATGCCGGCGGTAAAATGTAACTGCTATGAAATCATGTAAGCCGCAGACAGGTTATACTGCAATGTCAAACGGATTTCAACTGGTTATGCAGCTGGATTGCAAAGTAAGTATTGCAAAGGATTCACCGGTGAGATTGCTCAATGCCGTCATGGAAAGGATGGATTACAGCAAACTGTATACGGCATACTCCCGACTTGGGACAATCGAGTACTCGCCAAAGATGAAACTGCACCACAAGATTCAAAATACTCGATTGGGAAGCAGTCCTATGGTTCCTAAGCATTTTCCAGCTGGTTTGTAACTTGATTTCCGCACTTTTTCCGTAATAACAATAATCATTGTGCTGCTTTTTGCCGCACTCTTGTTTGTGTATACTCCAAAACAGTATGTTGAAAGGCGCTGCCCCTCATGGCTCTTTGAGCTATTTTGAGACAGCGCCTTTTACTTATGTCCGGATAAAGCGGATAAAACCTGCGCTTGGGGGTTTGCCCTTGACTGCCTGCCGTGGTATACTATAGGAAAGTACAGGCGGGCTAGGGCGCCTGTGAGATGCTCTGGGAGATGAGATTGTGAAGACATACCGCATATTTATCATCAATCCGGGTTCGACGTCGACAAAGCTCTCGATGTTTGAAAATGATGTTTGTCTGTTTACGGAAGATACTTTTCATGATTCCTCCATTCTGCTGACATTCCCGACAATCAACGATCAGCTGGAATACCGCATGAAGGTCATCCATAAGTTTCTCGAGGACCGCAAGATCGATCTTCGCGGCGTCGATGCGATTGTCGGGCGCGGCGGCGGATGCTATTCCATTCTCGGCGGCGTCTATGCCATTGACGACCGGCTGATTCAGGATACCAAGGAAGCGAAAAGCGGTCTGTATCACGCTTCGATGCTCGGCGTGCAGATGGCCAAGGCGCTGCATGACGAATTCGGCGGGCTGATGCTGATGATGGATCCTCCCGTTGTCGATGAGCTTTGCGATCTTGCGCGCGTCACAGGCGTCCGCGGCGTATATCGCTCCGCTGTCTGCCATGCGCTCAACCTCAAGGAAACGGCACGCCGCCATGCGCGCAGCATCGGAAAGCGCTATCAGGACTGCAACCTGATCGTCTGCCATATCGACGGCGGCATTTCCGTGACGGCCCATGCCTGTGGTCGCATGATCGACGGCATCGACGCCGGCGGCGGAGAGGGACCGTTTACGCCGACACGCATGGGTAGCATGGCGGTCACGGATGTGATCGGTGCGCTTGGCGGGTGCACGCAGAAGGAGATCAAGGCGCTCTGCAGTCAGGCTGGCGGCCTGACCAGCCACTTTGGAACGTCAAATTCCGACACCGTGCACGCGATGGTGGAGCGAGGCGATACGCGCGCCGTACGCGTCTGGCAGGCGATGATTTATCAGATCTGTAAATCCATCGGCAGCATGGCTGCCGTGCTGGAGGGCAGGGTGGACGGCATCGTGCTTACGGGCGGTCTGCTTCGCTTTGACGATGTGCTCGAAGATATCCAACGCCGCTGCGGATGGATTGCTCCCGTTGCCGCTTATCCGGGCGAATTTGAGCAGGAAGCTATGGCGGCCGGTGCAATGCGCGTGCTCACCGGCGAGGAGGAAGCGCTGACATATCCGGGCAGGCCTGTCTGGAACGGCTTTGACGATGAAGCCGAGGCGCTGTAAAATAGCAGACTCTGGAAGAAAAACGGTGCTGGATTCGTCTGAATATCAGACCGGAAGGTACAGAATGCGAATGAAATACAGGAGGATTGCGATGAAACGGAAACTGACGTTTTTCCTTGCGCTGGCTTGCCTGCTGGCGGGAGCGTCCGCGATGGCGGACGGCATGGGCAAATGGGTCTATAGTGAGCTTTACGGTTACACGCAGCTGGCGTCGTATGTGGGTGAATATGACGGCTATGTCAATGTGGATGGATACGGCGGCGTGACCGCTGGCGATTCGTATCAGGTGACGGTTATCAGCAAGAATGCGAGCGTATGGAGCGAGCCCAGAACAAACAGCAAGAAACTCGCCTCTGCCGCGCATGGAACGAGCCTTTCCTGCCGTTCGGAGGATGGCGGAGAATCGCTCGTTTATGAAAATGGCTTCTATGGGGTGAACTATAAGGGCAAGGATGGCTGGATCAATGAGGATTATGTGATCAACAATGAGCTGACCATCACGCTGCTGGAGAGCAATGTACCGGCGTATGTTGCGCCCGATACCGGCTCCAAAAAGGTCGGCTCGCTCAGCAAGCTGACGGAGTACCGCGTCATCGGACTGTATGATGATTTCTATATCATCAACCTGCGGGATGCGGCCGCTGCGTATATCCCCATGAGCGTTAAGCACAGGGACAACACCTTCTCAAGAAACTACCATGCCGGCGGCTCGCTGGATCTGCGCGTGCGCACGCAGCAGAAGGTGACCCTGCGCACGGGTCCCGGCCGCGCTTATCCTGAAATGCGCACCCTGAAAGCCGGCGTGGAGGTTCGCGTCATCGATATCATCAACGACTGGGTCATGATCTACGATGAAGAGACGAACCAGTACGCGTTCATCGCGCCGGATTCTCTGGACATCGGCTGGGATTATGAGATGGGCAACGGCTGATCAACAGGCCATCAGAAAACAAGAAGACCGCTTCCTTAGCAGGAGGCGGTCTTTTTCGATCGATTCAAAACGGATGCATCACCGGAAATTTACAGCAGCAGGCAGAGCAGCGGCAGGGTAATGAGCGAAAACAGCGTCGAGATAAACACAAGGCAGGAGGCAAAGGGCGCGTCTCCGTCGTATCGCGCGGCAAGGATGGCCGTTGTCGAGCCTGCGGGCATGCCGGAGATCAGCACCATGACGCCGCGGATGGTTTTATCCACCGGCGTAAGGGAGAGCAGGAAAAGAACGAGCAAAGGAATGAGCACGAGGCGAACCAGCGTGTACCACCACATTGTGCCGTCCTTCAGGTCGATATGCTCTGCGCCGGCGAGGATGCTGCCGATCACCAGCATGGACATGCAGGTGGTGCAGGCGCTTGCGCCGGAGAGGGATTTCTGAAGAAAGGACGGGAGAGCGGGGTTGCCCGCTGCCATCAGGACAAAACCGATTGCCACGGCGACGATGCAGGGGTGCGTCACCAGCTTCTTGAAAACGCTTTTTCCGTCCGTATGCGTGAAGAGCGAAATGCCTGCGGACCACATCACAATGCGCTGCGGGATCAGCGCAACGGAGGTCAGCAGCGTACCCACCGCGCCGAAAACGCCGCCGATAATCGGGAGACCGAGGAAGCCGGCGTTGGAGCAGACCGTTGCATAGCGAAGGCAGGCAAGGCGTTCCTTCGGTACGTCGGGAAAGATGAATTTGCTGACCAGCAGATACAGAAGCTGCGTCAGGCCGGCGAGCAGGAGCATCGTCGCGCACGAGGAGACGATCTCCCGGGTCATTTGGATCTGGAAGGAACAGATGATGTTGCAGGGCAGGATGAAGTTGATCAGCAGATCGGACAGCGATTTGCGCCCGGAAGGGGAAATCGTGCCGAGCTTTGTGAGGACGAAACCGGACAGCACAAAGATAAAGAGCTGAAGCTGAAGGCCTACCATGGTCTGAAAGGGTGAATTCATAGGAAAAGTACCTCCTGCGCAGCGCCGGAAGATGATCCGGTGAAACTGGACTTATTGTAACGGAAAGCAAAAAGCATGTCAAGGAAGAGCCGGAGGTTTTGCCGCGTCTGTATGGCGGCATGATGGACGGCGGAAGTTGGATGGATATAGATGGTGAAAATATTCGACAAGGATAGCGCGGGATATTTGGTTGATTTTTTCCTTTTTTTGACGAAAAAGGTTTGTTTGCTTGTCAGAAGAATCGTTTTATTCTATAATAATCTAGTCCGATTACCTAATCATTACTGTTGGCTGTGCGCATTTCTGGCGCGGAGGATACATGTACAAATTGCTTCTGGTTTCCGACAGGGAAGAGATTCGTGCGTTGTACGAGGGTTTCCCGGAGTGGGAACAGCTCGGCTTTGAGCATCCGGTTGTGGCGGCAAATGCACAGGAAGGCATTTCCAGCCTGGGAAAGAGCCGGTTTGACGCGGTTTCTTCTCTGCTTTCCGTGGGAGAGGGAAAAAAATTTTTCGCCTATCTTTCAAGGCGTCCGGAGATGTTGGGCATGGAGACCGCGCGCGATGAAGCTCGCCTTCGCCGCGAGATCAGCGCTGCGCGCCGTACGCTCTCCTCAAGAGACGCTGCCAGACAGACCAAGCAGGTGGATGACTGGACGAAGGCCATGCAGGGAGAATTCCTGTGCGATCTGCTCCGCGGCGCGCCGTTTGATCGGGCGAGGATTGACGAGCGCATGCGTTCCCTGAAATTCAGACAGATCGACGCATCGCGCCCTGTTGCGATGTCTTCGTTCCGCCTGCCCCAGGGCGATTATTTTCTTGCAGAGGTCTGGCGCTATGGACGCGAGCGGCTGGAAAATGCGCTCAAAAACATTTTTGAAAACGGCGACAGCAGGATGTTCTTCATTTTGCTGATTATCAATCCGCATCATATGCGCCTGATCGGCGTTCCGCGCGAGGATATGACGCAGGAAGAAGTTTATGCGCAGATGCAGATGCATCTTTCCCGCTGCCAGGCGAGCCTTGAATCGTATTTTGAGCTTTCGCGGGACATCAAGCGCATTGTCGGCTATGAGAGCCTGTATGCGCTTGGCAGAGAAAATGGACTGAGAAATGCGCACTGAGTTTCTGTGCGCTTGAACGCATTGGTATACCCGGAGTTTTGACGACTCCGGGTGTTTTTTTATTCCGGCGCGCATAGGATGAATGGAAAGAAGGGGGGATGGGATGCACAGGAAGGCGCGGCATGCTGTGCTGGCTTGCGGCCTCCCGGCGGATACGCTGGAAAAGCAGGCCCGCGTGACGCTGTACGGGTGTTCAAGCGCATGGATTGAGGGGCAGCGCGGCGTCGTTGAATTGGGCACGGAACAGATTCGCCTGAGGACGGGCTGCGGCGTCCTCTGCATCCGGGGGAAAGGACTGGTGCTGCGCGAGCTTTCGCTGGATGCCGCGATGATCGAAGGCGAGCGGATTGATGCGGCGGGCTATGTGCTCAGCGAAAGCCTGTAGCGGAGGAGGGAACGGCATTGCGCATCACGGTCCGGATCACGGGGTTGAATCTGGAAAGGCTCCTGCATAAAGCGGCGCTGAGCGGCCTTCGGCTTTCCTGTGTCCGAAGGCTGGAAACCGGAAAAATCTGCGTGCGTCTCCCGGCTGTGCAGAAAGGCAGGTTGGCAGACCTGTGCGAGCAGGCAGGATGGGAAATGGAAGAGATACGGGCCGGATGGATGACGTGCGCCGCGCGCCGGATGAGAAGCAGGCGGATGCTGGTTCTGGGGGCGGTATGCTGCGCTGCGCTTGTCGGCCTTTCGTCGCAGATGATTCTTGAGATTCGTATTGACAATGCGCAGGAAAGCGAAGCGGAGGTCCGGCGCTTTCTGCGTGAACGCGGCGTGGCAATCGGAAGATTCAAACAGGCGTTTTCGACGGATGCGCTGCGCAGTGAACTTACGCTGAGACTGCCCGGTCTTGCTTTTGCTTCGTTCCGCTATGAAGGGAGCACGCTGGTTGCGGATTGCCAGCCGGCTGTCGAGGGGGAACAGATACGCCTGAGCGGTTCGGGGCGCGACGTCGTCGCGCTGGAGGACGGCATTGTGACGCGGCTCTATGCGCAGCAGGGTACGCCGCAGGTCGAGCCGGGGGATGCGGTGCACCGCGGGCAGGTGCTGATCGCCGGATATGAGCAGACGGAAAAAGGCGGTCGAATTGACGTGATCGCTCAGGGAGAGGTATCCGCGCGCGTCTTTGCGCAGGGAGAGGCGCGCGTCGGTCTGAATGGCCTGCGGACTGTTGAAACGGGCAGAATCAGACAGAGAAAGGCCATTGTGACGCCATGGTACAGGCGGGAGATTCTGTCCTGTTCGGATTTTGCCTCGCAGGATGCGGACAGGCAGCAGTACCCGGTGGTGGGGCTGTATCTTCCGCTGGTGCTCGAGGTGGAAACGCTCGCGGAAACAGAGGTGTTCAGTGAACGAAAAAACGAGACGGAGGCCATACAACTTGCGCAGGCTGCGGCGCTTGAAATGGCAAAAAAACACTGTCCATTTGACGCCTTGATTCTTGACAAATGGACAGATTATAGTATGATAGATAATGAGTTCGTGTATGCGGCTGCGGTGCTGGAATATGAAACGGGAATTGCCGGTCGTATCGTGCAGGCAGATCAAACCGATGGACACGGATCAGAGTAGTGATAATACGGAGGCATGCTCCTTTGGCAGAAGAAAGAAAGGACGCCCCCATCGGAGGGGCATTGCAGAATCTCTTTGGTGCAGGGGATGAAAACATCCGCTTGCTTGAGCACCTCATGGACGTGCATATTGCCCTGCGCGGCGGTGAAATCACCGTGGAAGGACCCAGCGCGCAGGCTGTGGACCGCACAGAAGCCATTCTTTCCAGCCTTGGCGCGCTCTGCGCGCGCGGCGAACGGGTGGATACCGCGATGGTGCAGTATGCGGTTCAGCTCAGCGAGAAGGACGAGCTTGACGAGCTCCAGACGCTTTTCCGCGATGTCGTCGCAACGACTTTCCGCGGCAGACCCATCCGCTGCAAAACGCTTGGACAGCGTGATTATGTCCGGGCGATCAAGAAAAATACGCTGACCTTCGGCATTGGCCCCGCGGGCACGGGCAAAACCTATCTGGCGATGGCCATGGCGGTTACGGCGCTCAAGGCGAAGGAAGTGGAAAGGATCGTGCTGACGCGTCCTGCCGTTGAGGCGGGAGAGAAGCTCGGCTTCCTGCCTGGCGATCTGAATCAGAAGGTCGATCCATATCTCCGCCCGCTGTATGACGCGATGTTCGATATGCTCGGCGCGGAGACCTGCCAGCGGATGCAGGAGCGCGGCGTCATCGAAGTGGCGCCTCTGGCGTATATGCGCGGCAGAACGCTTTCGGATGCATTCATCATTCTGGATGAGGCGCAGAACACGACGCAGGAGCAGATGAAGATGTTCCTGACGCGCATGGGCTTCCGGTCCAAAATCGTCGTGACGGGCGATCCGTCTCAGATTGACCTGCCGCGGGGAAGAAAAAGCGGACTTATCGAGGCTGTCGAGGTGCTCGATGGCGTCGAGGATATTGCGATTCAGCGACTGACCCATCAGGACGTGGTTCGCCATGAACTGGTGCAGGCGATTGTTCGCGCTTATGATGCGCGTGCGCTGCGCGCAAAGGAGGAATACCATTATGGAAGAAACGCCGAAGAAGGCTGCATCGTGGATTGACAGCCTGAGCCATCGCGTACGGCAGGCGCTCTTTGCCCTGATGACATACGTCGTGCTTCTGGTGGTCTGCTTCCTCGCGGTTTCGCCGGAGCAGTATGACCTGCATGTCGGCGATGTTGCGCCGAAGACGATCACCGCGGGCAAGGATACGGTTGATGAAATTACGACAGAGCGCCGCCGCCAGGCTGCCGCTGACGCCGTTTCTCCGGTGTATTTTAAGGACGAAACGGTTTCCGAGCAGGTCATGGCGGACATGGAGAAAATCTTCTCGGAGCTCCGCGCTGTGCGCGAGCTGGGCACCCAGATCCGCAGCACATGGGAAAATGACGGACAGAGCTACAGCGAGGCGGATTACACGCAGGCAAGCGGGCTGCTGTCGGATTTGTCGCTGAGCAGCTATCAGCTGCGCACGCTGATGAACACGTCTGAACGCGACTTTGAGGCGCTGTATCAGAGCCTCAAATCCGCGACGAACACGACGCTGGTCTCCACGATTACAGAAGGCCAGATCAGCGACGCCATCAATAACATTCAGCAGATCGTCGCCTACAATACGCGAACCGACCTGTGGTACAATGTCGCGATCCCGACGCTCCGTTTGTGCCTGCGCCCGAACATGCTGATCGACCAGACTGCGACGGAGGAAAACCGGCTGAAAGCCTACGAGGCTGTCGAGCCGACGGTATATAAGCAGGATCAGAACATCGTCGTCAAGGGCGACCGCGTGAGCGCGGAGCAGATCGCTGTGATGGAGTCCCTGGGTCTTCTGCGCGGCGACAGCGTCGATCTGTCGATGTACGCGGCCTCCGCCCTGACGCTGGCCCTGATTCTGGCGGCGGTCTATCTGTTTGTGTATCTGTTTGTCCCTCAGCTGTTTCATGCGGGCAAGAGCGCGCTGGTTCTGCTGATTGTCGGCCTGCTGACGATTACCATGTCGCTTCTGGTCGGACGATATATGAGCGTGAGCGCGATGCCCGTCATGCTTGCGGCGATGCTCGCCGTCAATCTTCTGGGCGCAAGGCCGGCGTTTGTGCTCAATTTTGCTGTATCCCTGCTGATCACCTTCCTGACGGTGACGGGCTATGGGCTGGAAACCTCGCAGATGCTCAGCGTTCTGCTGACGACCAGCATCGGCGGACTGCTCTCGATTCATATGATGAGCAAAAACCCTGTGCGCATCTTTGTCTTTGTAACCGGTCTGGTGGTAGGCGTTCTCGATTTTGCCATTCTTGCTGCGGTCGGCGTGCTGACCTCCAGCGACCTGTCCAATACGCTGGCGGTTTCGGGCTATGCGATCCTCGGCGCCATTGCGGCGGCGATCATGTGCGTCGGCCTGCAGCCGATCCTGGAAGCCGCTTTCAACCTCGTTACGCCCTCCAAGCTTATCGAGCTGTCGAATCCGAACCAGCCGCTGCTCAGGCGATTGATGATCGAGACGCCAGGTACGTATCATCATTCCATGATCGTCGCCAATCTCGGCGAAGCGGCTGCGGAAGCGATCGGAGCAGATGCGCTGCTGGTGCGCGTCGGCGCGTATTATCATGACATCGGCAAGCTGATCCGGCCGCTGTATTTTAAGGAAAACCAGATCGGAGAAAATCCGCACGACAAAACGGATCCGCGTGTTTCCACGGCAATTCTGACCGAGCACACCCGCGACGGCGTTGAATTGGCAAAGAAGCACCATCTGCCCGAGGCGATCATCGACATGATCCGCCAGCATCATGGCGACACGCCGGTGATGTATTTCTATGCGAAGACGGTGAAGCAGCTGGGCGAGGCGAACGTCGACGTCAACGATTTCCGCTATGAGGGACCCAAACCGCAGACGGCGGAGGCGGCTATCCTGATGCTTTCGGATACGGTCGAGGCGGCTGTCCGCTCCATTCAGGAGCCGACGCAGGCCAAGATTTCTGCGATGATCCGCAAGCTCGTCCGCGGCAAGATGGAGGATGGGCAGCTGGACGAATGTACGCTGACCTTCCGCGATATCGGAAAGATCTGTACGGCTTATGAAAATACGCTCAAGGGCGTCTATCATCAGCGCATCGAATACCCGAGCGTCGATCTGAACCGGGCGCGCAGGCAGTCGCAGAAGCGGCAGGATCAGAAGCAGCAAGAGCAAGCGCTGCAGGCGGAGAAGACCGAAGAAAAGGCGCCGGAGGAGAAGGCATGATTCTTGAATTTGAGGATGAGCGCGGGCTGCTGAGCGCAGAAGACAGAATGCTTTTGCAGCGCTGCGCAGACGCGGCGCAGGCAGCCGAAGACGTGGATATGCCGCTTGCAGCATTTGTGAGCATTGTTGGCGACGATGAGATTCAGACGATCAACCGTGAACAGCGCGGCAGGGACGTCTCCACCGATGTGCTCTCCTTTCCGACGGTGAATTATCCGGCGGGAAAAACGGCCGGCGCCTGCAAAAAGAGGCTGCTTGCGGAATATGATCCGGATCTGAGCGCATGCCTGATCGGCGATATCGTGATTTCAATGGACCATGTTCGCGCGCAGGCGCAGGAATACGGACACAGCGAACGCCGGGAGAGCGGATATCTGCTCACGCATGGCCTGTTCCATCTGATGGGCTACGATCACATGACCGATACCGACAAGCCCGTGATGCGCGCTATGGAAGAAAAGGCGCTTGCATCCATTGGCCTTACAAGGGAGGAATAAGCGATGAATGAAGCGAACAAGCCGACGGTGACCGACGAAAAGCTCCTGGAGATTGCAGTCTCCATGCTCGACTATTCCTATAGCCCGTATTCCCATTATCCGGTCGGCGCGGCGCTCCTTTCGGAGGATGGCCGCATCTTCACCGGATGCAACGTGGAAAATGCCGCTTTCGGCAATACGCTCTGTGCGGAACGCACGGCGCTTTGCAAGGCGGTTTCTGAAGGCGCGAGGAAGTTCACGACGATCGCGATCGCTTCCCGCGGCTCTGCGCCTTTCCCGTGCGGCGCATGCCGTCAGTCGCTGTATGAATTCACGGCGGGCAAGCTGCGCGTTCTGGTGACCTGGGACGGCCACGTCCGCGAGACGACACTCAGCGCGCTCCTGCCGGAGGGCTTCGGGCCGTCCTCGCTTGAATAAAACAACCTGACTACATAGAGGTAAACATGAAAGAGAATCACTTCCTTTCGGGCTTCGCCGCGATCGTCGGCCGCCCGAATGTTGGTAAGTCTACGATGATGAACGCGATGGTCGGCGAGAAGGTCGCGATCGTTTCCAACCGTCCTCAGACCACGCGCAACCGCATCATGGGCGTGGCGACGGAAAAGGATCATCAGATCGTCTTCCTCGATACGCCGGGTCTGCATAAGCCGCGGACGAAGCTGGGTGAATATATGGTCAAGTCGGTTCAGGACGCCATGGACGGCATCGACGTGCTGCTGGTGCTCGTTGACGTCAGCGACGTCGGCCCGCAGGACCGCGCGATTGTCGAAGAGATGGCTGCGCGCAAGGTGAAGAAGATCCTCGTCCTCAACAAGACCGATATCGTCGAAGAGGGCAAGCTCATGGCGACGATCCAGTCCTTCTCTGAGGCTGGCTATGACGCGATCGTGCCCATCAGCGCGCGCAGCGGCAAGGGTATGGAGGAACTCCGCAAGCTCATCGTTTCCTTCCTGCCGGAGGGCCCGAAGTACTTCCCGGACGACATGATGACCGATCAGCCTGAACGCCTGATCTGCGCGGAAATCATCCGCGAGAAAGCGCTCCTCCATCTGCGGGAGGAGGTGCCGCATGGCATCGGCGTGGAGATGATGAGGATCCAGAAGCTCAGC
>JAFSCW010000133.1 GCA_017436605.1 Clostridia bacterium
ATTTGTCGAGTACATAATAGCATGAATAAAACTAAGCATCAATCATACAAAGAAAAAAGCAGAGAAATCTTCCGAATCCTCTGCTTCTAGCAAACTATACCCCCAGCAATGCGAATGTGCCGCTACCATCTGTGCTAATACCCCAAGTGAATTTATTCATTTTCCTTTTCTAATTATCTCTTTGTGCAAATTATCTGATTATAGTACCATAATCTATACATAATGTAAAAGTCCTTCTCTTTCGAGAAGGACTTTGTGGTGGAGCATACCGGATTCGAACCGGTGACCTCTACAATGCGAATGTAGCGCGCTACCAACTGTGCTAATGCCCCAAAGCTATGAACTTGTTTCAGAACGATGATTAGTATAGCACGGGAATGTGGAAATTGCAAGCCCTTTTTTCAAAAAATGTGCGAAAATATGTTTTCAGAAATGATTGACATGCACCGCTCGAACCGGTATAATCAGAATGTAGATGAGAATGATTCTCATTTTTAAATGGACGGAGGATAGAATCCATGCGGGGGCGCGTCTTCACCGCCCGGAAAAGGAGAGAATAATGAATATCTGGACGTTTGTAGGGATCATGCTTCCCTTTCTGGGCACGGCGCTTGGCGGCGCCTGCGTCTATGTGACCAGAGGCGAACTGAGTCAGCGTGTGAACAAGGCGCTGCTGGGCTTTGCCTCGGGCGTGATGGTGGCGGCGTCTGTCTGGTCGTTGCTGATTCCGGCTATGGACCACAGCGCGCATCTGGGCAAGCTGGCCTTTATGCCGGCGGCCGGCGGCTTTTTGCTGGGCATGGCGTTTCTGCTCCTGCTCGATAAGTTTATTCCGCATCTGCACATGGACTGCGACGAGCCGGAGGGCCTGCGCTGCCAGCTGGGAAAATCGACGATGATGATGCTCGCCGTGACGCTGCATAACATTCCGGAGGGCATGGCGGTTGGCGTTATGCTGGCCGGCATCGGCGCGGGCAATGCGGTCACGACGCTGGCGGGCGCGCTGACGCTGTCGCTGGGCATCGCAATCCAGAACTTCCCGGAGGGCGCGATTATCTCCCTGCCGCTGCGCAGCCGGGGCATGGACAGGCACAGGGCCTTTGCCATGGGCGCGCTTTCGGGCATCGTGGAGCCGATTGCGGCGATTGTGACCATGCTGCTGGCGACCTGGCTGTCGCCCTTCCTTCCGGTGACGCTGGCCTTTGCCGCGGGCGCAATGATCTATGTCGTCGTCGAGGAGCTGATTCCGGAGTCCGCGTCGGGCGCGCACTCCAACATCGGCACGATCGGCTTTGCGCTGGGTTTTGCCCTGATGATGACGCTCGATGTGGCGCTGGCCTGACGCCTGAGGATCAAGCTGAAACGGAGGAATGGTATTTTGACAATCACCTGGCTGGAAATCATGACGACCCTGATCGAAGGGCTGATGACCTTTGTTTCCCCGTGCGTGCTGCCGATGATTCCGGTGTATGTGCTCTATTTCACAGGAAACGACGAGGGACGGCAGGCCAGAAAAACCCTGCTGCGCGCCCTGTGCTTCGTGGCTGGCTTCACGGCGCTGTTTGTCCTGCTCGGCGTATTCGCCGGCACGCTTGGCGGTCTGCTTGTGCGCTATCAGAGCGAGGTGAACCTGCTGTGCGGCGTGGTGATGATTCTCTTTGGCCTGCATTACGCGGGCGTGCTGCGCATTACGCTGCTGGACAGGACGCTGAAGCCGGGCGTGCAGGTGCAGCCCAGGGGCTATCTTTCCTGCGCGCTGCTGGGCGCGGTGTTTGCCGTCGGCTGGACGCCGTGCACAGGGCCGCTGCTGGGCTCGGCGATGATGCTTGCCGCCGGCAAGGGCTCCGCGCCCGCGGGCGCGCTGCTGCTGATGGCTTACAGCGTGGGCATGGGCATTCCGTTTGTGCTCTGCGCGCTGCTGATTGACCGGCTCAAGGGCGCGTTCGCCTGGATCAAGCGCCATTTCACGCTGATTAACCGTATCTGCGGCGTGTTCCTTGTGCTGGTGGGCGTGATGATGATGACCGGACTGTACAGCCGGTTTGCGCTGATGCTTCAGTCTGCCGCGACCCAGCCGCCTGCGGCCGTTTCCAGGCTGGACGAAACGCCTGAGCCGGCGGTCGAGACCGAGCCGGCGCCGACCGAGGCGCCGAAGCAGGAGAATAAGCCCGCTGAGGTTGCCGGCCCCGTGATGAAGAACATGGCGCCGGATTTCAAGGCGTATGACGACGCGGGCAATCCGGTTTCGCTGCGCGATATGCGCGGCAAGCCTGTGGTGGTCAATTTCTTCGCCAGCTGGTGCGGCCCGTGCAAGATAGAGATGCCCTATTTCGAGGAATGTTATCTGAAGTACGGCGAGGATGTGACCTTCATGATGGTCAATCTCTGCGCATTCGGCAACGACACCAAGGAAAACGGCAAGGCGATGGTTGAGGCCGGCGGCTGGACGTTCCCGGTGTATTTCGACAGCGACGGCGACGCGGCGATGAAATACGCCATCCGCTCCATGCCCACGACGATCTTCGTCTCCGCGCAGGGCGAGCTCAAGGGCCGCCATACCGGCGTGATGGACATGGCGACGCTCGAAAAGACCATTCAGGGCATGATCGCAGATCATCAGCAATAAGCGCATTCAGGGCGGGCTGCGGCCCGCTTTTTGCATGCGCAAAAAAACGGCGCAAAGCGCTTGTTCGCCGGGAAGGGTGTGCTATAATAAAGGGGAAGAAAGGCGGGGTCGCGCATGAAATCCAAGACAGAACGGCTGAAAAAGAAGAACAGCAAAATCCCCTATTATCATAACAAGTCTACGCTTGCCGTGTATCTGGTGCTGCGCGGACTGGTCATCCTTTCGCTGGTGCGCTCGGCGCTGCGTGCCGATTTTGAAAGCGTGTTCCTCTGCGGACTGACGCTGGGTCTGATGATTCTGCCGAGCGTGTTTACGCGCAGGCTGAATATCGAATTGCCCACGACGCTGGAGATCATCATCCTGCTGTTTATTTTTGCGGCGGAAATCCTCGGGGAAATCAACAGCTTCTATATCCGCGTGCCCAATTGGGACACGATGCTCCATACGCTCAACGGCTTTCTCTGCGCGGCGATCGGCTTTGCGCTGGTGGATATGCTCAATCGAAGCGACCGTTTCTCCTTCAAGCTTTCGCCCGCTTATCTGGCGCTTGTCGCCTTCTGCTTTTCGATGACGGTGGGCGTCCTGTGGGAATTCTTTGAATACACGGGCGATCTGTTCCTCGGGCTGGATATGCAGAAGGACACGATCATCCATGCGATCCGCACGGTGGAACTCGATCCCACGCGATCCAACAAGGTCAGGGCCATCAAGGATATCGCGGACGTCATCGTCGTTCATGCAGACGGAACGCAGCAGGCGCTGGGGCTCGGCGGTTATCTGGACGTGGGTATCCACGATACGATGAAGGACCTGATCGTTAATTTCATCGGCGCATCCGTCTTTTCCGTGATCGGCTATTTCTACGTCAAGCACAAGGGCAAAGGACGCTTTGCTGCGCGGTTTATTCCGCGCGTACTGCGCGGGCAGGAAAGCCAGCAGCGCATGCGGCAATCGGATACGGACGAAAGGAACGCGTAAGCCATGCCCCAGATTACAACGAACGCCATCGTGGTCAGGCGCGCGGATTACCGCGAGAACGACCGGATGATCACGCTGTTTTCGCCCTCCCTGGGACGCATTGACGCGCTCTGCCGCGGCTGCCGCAGGCAGAAAAGCCCGCTAATGGCGGCAAGCGAGTTGTTCTGTTCGGGCGAATACGTGCTCTATCAATCCGGAGAGCGCACGACGGTCGTCTCCTGCGCGGTGACGGATACGTATTATCCGCTGCGCAGCGATTATGAGCGGCTGTCCCATGGGATGTACTGTCTGGAGCTTTGCGCGGCGGCGATCCAGCCCATGCAGGAAAACGAGCGGCTGTTTCTTTTGCTGCTGCGCAGCCTTGCGCATCTTTGCTATGGCGAGATTGAGCCGCGCCGGGTGACGGCGGTGTTTCTGATGGGCATGACTTCGCTTCTGGGCTTCCGGCCGCAGGTCGGGCGCTGCGCGCGCTGCGGCACGCCGATCCTGCAGGGAAAGGCGGGCGAGGAAACGCTGATTGCAGCGTTCAGCCCGGAGCAGGGCGGCGTTCTCTGTCCGGGCTGCAGCGCGGGCGAGCGCTGCCGCCTGCGGGAAAAGGACGTGCTCTATCTGCAGGACATCATGCGCCGCGGGCTCAGATCGCTGGACAGCGACGCCGCCTGCACGGACGAGCTCTTTGCGGCGCTGAGGAGCCTTGCCGAGGGCAGGCTGGATATTCCGATCCGTTCGGGAAAGATGCTGCTGTAAGCGGACAGAAGGGAGGCTTATGCATGGACGAAGCAAAGCTGGAACTGCTCAAAACCTGGGTCAATGAAGCGCGGCGGATTGTGTTTTTCGGCGGCGCGGGCGTGAGCACCGAATCGGGCATCCCGGATTTCCGGGGCGTGGACGGGCTCTATCATCAGAAATTCCGCGAGCGCCCGGAGACGATCATCTCCCATACGTACTACAGAAAGCATCCCGACGTGTTCTTCGAGTTCTACCGCACGCGCATGCTCTATCCGGATGCAAAGCCCAACGCCGCGCATCTGAAGCTGGCGCAGTGGGAACGGGAAGGAAAGCTGCTGGCGGTCGTCACCCAGAACATCGACGGCCTGCACCAGATGGCCGGAAGCCGGGCGGTATACGAGCTGCACGGCAGCGTCCATAGAAACATCTGCTGCGGCTGCGGGAAGGTATACAGCCTTGCGCAGTTCATGGAGCTGGACGCGATTCCCGTCTGTCCGGCCTGCGGCGGGCGCGTAAAGCCGGATGTCGTGCTGTATGAGGAATCGCTTGACGGCGATACGATCGTGGGCGCGGTCGATGCGATCCGCCGTGCCGATCTGCTGATCGTCGCCGGTACGTCGCTGACGGTCTATCCCGCAGCCGCGTTTCTGGATGAATATCCGGGCAACAGGCTTGTGCTCATCAACAAAACGCCGACGCCGAGAGACGGCATCGCGCAGCTGACGCTCCATGAAAAGCTGGGCGACGTCTTTGCCCGGCTATGAGGAGAAAAAACAAAAAAGCAAAATAGATGAAATAAATCCCTCCCCGCTTTCGTCATAGGATCAAAGAGAAACGAAAGCCGGGAGGGATTGTGTATGATGAAGAAAATGCGAATCGCAAAGACATGGACGATGGCGCTTGCCGCGCTGCTGCTGACGGCGTCTTTTGCGCTGGCGGACGCGCCGGCGCTGGGGACGGCGGTGACGACGGACTATGTACAGCTGCTCGAAAGCCCTGAGGACAGCGCGCGGGTGATCATGAACTACTATCCGGGCGTGCGCGTGGAGGTGACGGAGATCGTCAGCGACAGCGTCGTAAAGGTGACGGTCGGCGCTGCGGGCGGCGCGCTTTCGGGCTATATGCCTGTGTCTCTGCTTTCCTATGGCGAGGAGGGCGTCCGCAGCGTGATGCCGATGCTGGTGCGCTATCGCGCGGACAGCAGCGTCCGGCTGTACAGCGCCTGCGACAGGGGCGCGGAGCGCACGGGCGAGGTGATCGAGTTGGGCAGTGCGGATGTGCTGGGCGCGAGCGACGGCTGGCTGCATGTGAAGCTGGACAAGATGATGCTCGACAGCGCATTTGTCGATCTGTCGCAGCAGAAGGTCATGCTGATTCAGAGCGATCCGCTGGACTACACCTATACCTACCCGACGGCGGGCGAGGTCTCGATGGAAGAAGCGATCCGCGAGGGCAAGCGCTATCTGCTGGAGCATGGCAGACGGGGAAGCGGCTGGAACCACGAGACCTGCACGGCGGAGATGCTTGAGCTGTGCGAGGCGGATGTGCGGGTGTCGTATTATCCCGCGCTGGAATCGCCGATGCACTTTGAGATCAATTTCCATAAGCCCAAGGATGTGGACGGGCCGCAGATCTACGCATGGATCAACGTCATCGCAAAGGGCGGCGAGATCGTCTCCATCAATTTCGGCAACGGCTGAAAACAGGCCCTCTTCCCGGCGGGAAGGGGGCCTGTTTGTCTATTTCCGGCTGCGTCATGCTGCGCTGACGTGCGCGCGGCGTGTGCGTTTGCTCATCAGGACGTAGACGAGCAGCACAGCCGCAGCGGCAAGGCTCATTGCGATGCCCAGCGGAAGCATCCGCGTGCGGTAGGTGAACTCGATCGTATGCTCGCCCGGCGTGACGTATACGCCCATGAACGCGATGTCGCAGGGGATGATCGCCGTCTTTTCGCCGTCAAGCTCGGCGCGGAAGCCCTTGTCATAGGGGATGGTGAAGACGACGACGCCGGCTTCCTTGGCGTCGATATGCGCGGTGAAGCCGTCCGGGCGGACGGTGAACGCATCGCAGGCGTTTTCGCGCAGGCGGGCGGCGCTCTCCTGCCAGCTTGGAATGTTGTATACGTCGAGCCGGTTCATCTGCTGGCCGTAGGCTTCAAGGTATGCATCGTCCATCGCGACGCTCGCCAGGAGCACGGAGCCGATCGTTTCGCTGTCCATTCTCTGGTGATGGGTGCCGGTTGCGGTCGTCTGCAGGAAGCCCATCGGCACGGCGTTGGGATTCGTATAGACGGCAAAGCCATTTTCCTCGCGGTCGTAGACAAAGCCCTCGGGGATGGTTTCATCCCCATTCATCCGGTGATACTCCGTGACCGAGAGCAGCGCCCGGATGGCTGCCTGATCGTCCGGCGGGCGGACGGTCGTGGATTCGTCATAGCCAAAGCCGGCCATGGAGACGAAGCGGCCTACAGTCGACGTGCGCAGGGAGGAAAAGCAGGTCAGCGACGAGCTGCCGCGGATGAGGCCGTAGTTGCGCAGCATCGGCCCGTAGTCGATGCGCTTCCAGTTCTCAGCCTCCGGCAGCTCCAGAGCGGAGAGCGTCGGCTCCGCAATCTGATCGAGCGTATACACGCCGTTGCCGGCCTCCGTGCCGCCGGAGAGGATATGCTTGTCGCCGGCGGCGATATAGCCCGCATACTGCAGGCAGGCACAGACGCACACGAGCGCGAGCGCGGGCGCAAAGCGAGGGCGCGAAAGCATCAGCAGGAGCATGACGCCTGCGCCCAGCAGCGAAAGGCCGATGGACAGCGCGCGGAAGACGTCGGGCGCGTAGGCGCCCGTGCGCCGGTTTTGCAGGATCTCGCCGATGCGCTGCGGCAGCGCGGCAAGAACGCTTTCGGGCAGAAGGAAGGGGACGGTCAGCGCGAGCACCGCAGCCGAACAGGCGGCAAAGGCGATCAGCCATGCGCGCCTCTGTGGAACGTCCCGCAGGGCGTAGAGCGTGGCGAGCGCCAGCAGGAGCGCAAGCCCATACCACCAGCGCGTGTAGCTGGCATTGGTCATCAGCGAGAACGCGCCGCACAGCGCAGGCACAGCGCTGGCGGCCAGCAGCGCGCCCAGCAGCGCCTTGAGCCAGCGCTGCGTCTTCGTAAAGAGGGCAAAGCAGACCGCACCTATCAGGCCGAAGGCGGGCAGATACGCCGCCGTCGAACACCAGCTGCCCGCATCGCCGTAATAGGCATGGAGCACGTTGCTCTCGATGGGCATCAGCAGCGCGCGCAAGCGTTCCAGCAGCACAGCCGGGGAATAGCCGGAGAGCAGGATGGACGCGTCGGCTGCGCCCGTTCGCGTGATGGTGAGCATGTGCATCAGCGAGGGCAGGAGCAGAACGCCGGAAAGTGCGCAGCCTGCGCCGCATTCAAACACGACGGTGACGACCCTGCGGACGCTGCGCGCGTGCTTCCAGTCTTCGCTGAAGAACCGGAAGGCAAAATACAGCGCGGCCAGCAGCGCGCTGGAGAGCATGAAGTAGTAATTGACCAGCGCGTTGATTCCGCAAAAGAGCGAGAGCAGCCCGGGACGGGGCGTATCGCTCATCGCGATTTCAAGCCCCAGCAGGATCAGCGGGAAGAAGGCGATGACCTCCGTGAAGTGGTAAAACTGGGTATTGACCACCGTGAAGGAGGAAAACGTATAGAGCACGGAACCCGTCAGCGCGAGACGCGCATCGCCGCGCAGCATGCGCCGGAAATAGAGAAAGGACGTGAGCGACGCGACGGCATGCTTGAGGATCGCCATCAGGCTGATGCCAAAGGGAACGAGGGCCTGCGGCACAAGCGCCAGCGGCCAGACGAACGGGCTGCCCAGCGTATAAAAGCTGTAGCTGCCCACGGCGGGCGCGCCGAGGAAGGTCGAAAACGAGAAGCTGTTCAGCCCGCCGTGCAGGATGCGCCGGGTTTCAAGGATGAAGGGCAGCTGCTGCTCGATAAAATCGCCGCGCGTCACAAAGCGCCCGCCGTAAGGGACGATTGCGGGAAGCAGCGAAAGGAGCGCGAGCAGCGCGCCGAGAAAAAACGCATGCGCAGCCGTGATGCGCGAGCGGGAAGTAAGCGGATGTCTAGTCATATGAGCCCTGCCTGATCGTCGTGAAATGCACATTCATACCATTCTATTGTACGGTTTATGGCGGCGGCATGTCAAGGGGATGCGCGCGGTATGGATTTCCATATGGCTTTTGCGGCCGATGTCTGTTAAAATAGAGGCAGCATAAACAGAAAAACTCATCGGAACCTCTGTTTCCATGATTTTCCATGATATAGAGCAGATCGTGCGGGAGGACAGTATGCAGGAAATCAGATGCCCCAAGTGCGGCGAGGTTTTTCAGGTCGATGAATCCGGCTATGCCGCCATCGTCAAGCAGGTGCGCGACGAGGAATTTAAAAAAGAACTGGCCGGGCGCGAGAAGGCGTTTGAAACCGAGAAGCGCATGGCGGTGGAGCTGGCCGTCAAGGACAAGGAAGCCGAAAAGGACGAGCTGATCGCAGCGCTCCGGGCGCAGCTTGAAGCGGACCGGGCCAAGCAGGCGCTGGCGCTTGAAAAGCAGGAGCATGAGCTCGAGCAGCTGCGCGAAAAGAGCCGCGCGGATGCGGAGGCTGCGCGCCTGCGCGAACAGGCGGCCAGAGAGGCGCAGGCTTCTGCCGTGGAGATCGCCGTCGCCAAGGCGAAAAGCGAGAAGGATGAGCGGATTGCGCAGCTGACGGCGCAGCTGGAAAGCTACGAAAGCGAGAAGCGCGCCGCGCTCATGCAGGCGGACGCCAGGAGGCAGCTGGC
>JAFSCW010000134.1 GCA_017436605.1 Clostridia bacterium
AGGGTCATCATCAAGGATATGTCACGTTTCGGACGTGATTATCTGCAAGTCGGCATGTATACGGAAATCATGTTTCCCGAACATGATATTCACTTTATTGCGGTGAATGATGGTGTGGACAGCACTCAGGGTGACAACGAGTTTATGCCCTTCCGCAATATCATCAATGAATGGTACGCTAAAGACACCAGCAAAAAAATCCGTGCCGTTATGAAAGTGAAAGGCAATGCAGGAGAACATTTGACTGTTTTGCCTCCGTATGGATACATGAAATCGTCTGATGACAAAAAGCAATGGGTGAAGGATGAAGAAGCCGCCCAGGTAGTTTATGAAATTGGTCTCTATATCATGGATGGTTTGGGACCCTCGCAGATTGCAAGAAAACTGACGGAAAGAAAAATTCTTACTCCGGCTGCTTACTATGCGAGCAAGGGCAGAACAACCAATGTCACAAAGAAAGGTTCTCCTTACGCTTGGGATTCTTCTACGATTGCCGACATCATGGACCGCTGGCGTGAATACCTGGGGCACACAGTTAATTTCAAAACCCGTAAAAAATCCTACAAGAGTAAAAAGACCTTGCACAATCCAGAAAGCGAATGGAAGATTTTTGATAATACCCACGAAGCCATCTGGACGGAGGCGATTGCCGATGCAGCAAGGCTCGCAAGGCAGACGCGGCGCCGACCCACAAAGATGGGAGAAATGGGTATGTTCTCCGGCATGATGTTCTGTGCCGACTGCGGCTCCATTATGTACCAATGCAGGGCAACCAATTTCCGGCGCGATCAGGAATACTATCTGTGTTCCGGCTATCGGAAAAGCCGTGATGTATGTGGGCAGACACATTCTATCCGAACTGTTATCCTGGAAGAATTGGTTCTGCAAAATCTGCGCGAGATCGTTTCCTTCGCATCACAGCGCAAAGACGATTTTGTGAAGATGGTCATGGATGCGGATATGCGCCAACGTAACCAAGATTTGGCAAAACGGCAGAAAACATTGGCCGATGCCGAAAAGCGGATTGCAGAGCTGGACACCATTTTCAAGCGGCTCTACGAAGATACTATTTCGGGAAAACTTTCTGACGAGCGTTTTCAAAAGCTCTCTACCGATTACGAGAAAGAGCAGCATCAGCTTCAAGATGTAGCGGCTGCTCTCCGTGATGAAATCGAAGCAGAGGAACAAAAAAGCGCCAATGTGGAAAGGTTTCTCTCCGTTGTAGAACGGTATACGGAAATTCCTGAATTAACCCCATGTATCTTACATGAGTTTGTCGAGAAGATCGTTGTCCATGCCGCCAGCGATCCAAAGGGCAAGAACCGCACCCAGGAAATTGACATCTACTATAAGGGCATTGGAGCCCTGGAAGTATCGAAAGTTACTTCATCAAGGCAAGAATGAGAAAAACGGCATAGCCGAAGCTATACCGTTTCTCTCTTGCCCCACGATGTTTTCTTATCGGGAGGCACCTTTCTCTCCGCCTTCTTTTTTAATCGGATTCCGGACACGCCCAGACCGCATGCCCGCGTCGTATTCCTGCCTGTTCCGCGCGTCATGCCTTTCTGTTTTCCATCGCATGCACGAAACGAACCATCGCCTCATGCAGCGGCGCAGGCACGCCGTTTTTCCTTCCGGCGCGCACGACGCTGCCCGAGATGGTGTCCACCTCGGTTCTGCGCCCATCGCGCCTGCGCCGATTACCGCAATTCTCATACGCCGATTCCTCCTCTTCCCTGCATCTCTGCCGCTGTCCCCGTGACGCCCCTGCATGCCAGCCGGCGTCAGCGGAAAAGCAAAAAAGGCGGCATACAGAGTCCGCTCCATATGCCGCCTCGATTTCTATTCAGCCATCTTCGCAGGATTACGCGCCCGCATCCTCATAGCCGACCAGCATGCCGCCCTCCTCCGCATAGAACAGGCACAGACCGGTGCTCTGCTCGACGCCGATCTCGGCATCCGGATATTCGGCATGGATGATCTCGCTGAGCTGCTCCACCGCGCCGAGGTTCATGTTGTGGCCGATGCGGACCCTGCCGCCCGCGAAGCCATGCGCCTTCATCTCTTTATAGAGCGTCTCAATGGCACGCTTCTCGCCGCGGCACTTATGCTGCTGCTGCAGCGTGCCCACGTCGCTCGCCTTGCCGACGATGACGATGCCCAGCACGCCGGCAATCTTCGCCACAGCGGGGTTCACGCGTCCGTTGCGCGCCAGATTATTGAGGCTCTGGAGCGTAAAGCCCAGATGCGTATGCTGCTGATACGCCTTGACAGCCTCTTCGATCTCCTCAAAGCTCCTGCCCTCTGCGATCAGATCGCGGCACTTTTCGGCAATCAGCCTCAATTCAGGGCCGGCGGACAGGGAGTCGATCACACAGACTTTCCTGCCGGGATGCGCCGCCATATAATCCGCCGCCGCCTGCCGCGCAGCATTGCAGCTACCGGAAAGGTTGCTGGTGATGGCAATGGCAAACACGCAGTCGGCATCTCCAAAGGACTCGATCCAGTCATAAACATTCGGACAGGACGTGCCCGAAGTTCCCTTATACGCTTTCAGATCAGCGACCATCTGCGCAAGATCGAGATTTTCATCATCGATGTACTCTTTCTCCTTGGTGATAATCTTCAGCGGCACGCTTTTGAAATCCACGCCTTCCAGACTCAGCATATTGGAAGAAGAGTCCGCAACAATTTTAAACTGCATGATTGCACCCTCATGTCGTCGATGTATTGGCGGTATCGTTCCCGTCTACATTATTCTACATGATTCTCCCGTAACGCGTCAAGGGTTTTGCAAAAAATTATCATCGGGTTCAATTGACTTTCTCTCTTCCCCGATGTATAATGACGGAGACGGAGGAATGCTATGAACCAGATCATAAAAGAAAAAATCGCCGCGTCGATCAGCGATTTTCATCTGCCTGCCTACAGCGAGATCCCGGACGTCGGGCTCTATCTCGAACAGACAGCAAAATACATTTCCGATTATCTTGCGCCGCTGCAGTATGGTCCTGTTACCGGTTCCATGATCAGCAACTACGTCAAAAAAGGGCTGATCCAAAGTCCTGTGCGCAAGCAGTACTCCCGCGACCAGATCGCCTATCTCATCTTCATCGCGATCGCAAAGGCCGTCATGTCGATGGACGATCTGCGGCTGATGATGGACATCCAGCGCAGAACCTACACCAGTCAGGTCGCCTATGAGTATTTCCGCGCGGAGCTGGATAACGTTCTTGAATATGTCTTTGGCCTCAAGCCCGATCTTGAGACCATCGGTCATCATGCAACGGACGAAAAGATCATGCTGCGCAACATGATCATCGCCGTCGCGCACAAGGTCTACCTCGATAAACTCTTTGCCGTCCTCCGCGCGGAGGGCAGCATCGAATAGCCTCCGGCATATATTCTAAACCCGGCTGCGGCTCTCTTTGCCGCAGGCCGGGTTTTTTCTCCGTTTATTTCTGCTCCCGCTGAACGCCCCAGATTCCCAGAATGATCATGACCGATGCAAGCAGGGAAACAGCGCCAAAGGGTTCCCCGAGGAACACCACGCCCGCAAAGAGCGAAATGACGGTCGTCAGATTGCAAAAGGCCGTCGTCCGCGCGACCGGCAGCGTATTGCTGGCATAATTGAGCGCGAGGAATGCGACGATCGAGGACAGGACGGACAGATACGCCATCGAGCCCATGAACAGCCCGCTTGAAAGCGGCGCAAAAAGAAGAGACAGATCCTTTCTGCAGGCGCACGCCGCCATGATCGTAAAGATGATCGCAGCCACGCCCATCATGACATAGGTTCTTTCCAGCGCGGAATACGCTTTGGACGTCTTCCGGCTGAGGATGTTGAACATCACGCCAGAGAGCACCGCGCCAAAGAGCAGCGCCACGCCGAGTGGACGGATCTCCCCTTCCGCGCTCTGCTGCAGGGTCATCAGCACGACGCCCGCAATCGACAGGAGCGAAAAGAGCACCTGCGCCCGCGTAGGAATCTCGCCCAGCAGCAGCGCGCCCAGCCCCAGCGCAGCAATCGGAACAAGGGCGATGATCACGCCGGAAAACGTCGAATTCGTCAGGCTGATTCCATAGCTTTCACAAAGGAAATAGACGACCGGCTGGATGATGCCCAGCGCGAGCAGCGGCGCAAGCGGCCTTCCGGAAAGCGAAAAGCGAAGATAATCAATGCCGGTTTCATCGCTCGCCTTCCCCGGTTTTCTGCAGCGGACAGACCAGAGCGCTACCAGATTGAGTCCGGCAAAAGCGAAGATAAACCGGTACATCAGCATCACAAAGGGCGATGTGACGGAAAGCGCCAGGCGCGAAAACATAAAGCTGAAGCCAAAGATGCTGTTGCCCAGCAAAGCGCAGAGCATGGCCAGCCGCGTGCTGTTTTTCATGTGCGTATTCTCCGATCGAGCAAGTGAGTTGAACTTATCTGCCATCTTACTCCAAGCGCCGTAATCTGTCAACCGACATCCTTTCCCGAAAACCCTGGCAGCTCCTTTGACACAAGAAAAAGAGACGCCCGAAAGCGTCTCCTGATGATCTCCTGATTGATGCTCACTCAGTCCACGACCGCGCCCTGCTCGCTGAGCACCCTGCGCAGCCGCTGCACATCCACCTGCGTCGGCAGCACGCCGCCAAGGGCAGCCATCGCCGCAGCGCAGCCCGCCGCATGGCCCAGCGCACCGCAGCACGGACTCGTGCGCGTAGAGGCCTGCGCCTCGAAGCTCGCGCTGATATTGCGCCCCGCCGCCATGAGATTCGGAATCTCGTCGTTGACGAGACAGCGATAGGGCACCGTGTAGTAGCCGCCCTCGCGCAGGAAGCGGCTGTCCGTCTCCGCGCCATCTGCGGAATGGATATCGATCGGATAGCCGTACGCGGCGATACCGTCCTCGAACTTCGTCTCCGCGAGGATATCTTCGCCCGTCAGCGTATACCGGCCAACCATCCTGCGCGAGCTGCGCACGCCCACGCGCGGGCCGGAGAAGAGCAGCTGCGTGTTTTCAAAGCCCGGGATCTTGCGCTTCATGAAATCGAACAGCTCGAACACCTGACGGCGTCCTTCGGTCTCCGCCCGGCTGAGCTGGAAGGGATCGACCGGGTCCAGTTCCAGAATACGGCTCATGTTCACGATCAGCTCGCCAGGGGTGTTCGTCTCAAAGCACAAAACGATATCCCGGTCGAAGGTGATTTCGCCGTCGGCAATGCCCTTCTTCATGATATCCTGGAAGCCGCTGAAGGAAAGCCTCGGCGCCTTTTTCTGGATGCCGGCCTTCGGATACAGGAACGGGAAAACCTCAGGCGTCTCCTCCATCAGCCTGCGGATCGTATCGGTGTCCGCGCCGCTGATCTTGTAGTTCATGGTCATCGGCTGATCCTTGCCGTCGCTGTCGCGGCCCTTCTTCAGCGGCGCGCCCGCAAGCGCAAGCACATCGCCGTCGCCGGTCGCATCGATAAAGACCTTCGCGCTGACCTGCATGGTATGGCCGCTGGAGAAGCAGGTCAGGCTGCGGAGCCTTCCTTCTTCCGTCTGCACACCGGTGATGACCGTATGATACAGGATCGTCGCGCCTGCCTCGATCATCATCAGCTCCAGCTCGCGCTTCATGCCCTCGGCAGAAAACGGCGTAACGGTATAGGTATAGCCCGTGGAATCCACGATATGGCCCGGAGAGAGGTTCTTTTTCTTCAGCCTCTCGACCATTTCGTCCGTCAGTCCCCGGACGGTCTGCTTCTCTCCGGCATGGAAGGTCATCATCGGCCCCGTGCCCATCGCGGTCAGGCTGCCGCCGGGATAGCCCTCCTCCTCGATCACCAGCACCTGCGCACCCATGCGGGCAGCTGCCGTAGCAGCCATGGAGCCCGCGATACCCGCGCCGCAGACCACTACGTCATAAGGTTTATGGATTCTCATGTCTTTGTTCCTCCTCGTGTTGTCCGGATTACTTGAGGCCGGAATTGACCATCGCATCGGTCACCTTCTCCTGGAAGAAGAGATACACCAGCATGATCGGCAGGACGGATACGGTCGTCGCCGCCATCTGCAGATTCCACTGCGGCTCGCCGTAGGAGTCGTTGAAGTTATTGAGGGACAGCGGAAGCGTGAAATTCTCGATGCTGCTGGTGAAGACGAGCGGCTCGAGGTAGGTATTCCACGCAGCGAGGAACGCGAGAATCGCGCCGGAGGCGATCACCGGCTTGGCGATGGGCAGCATGATATGCCAGAAGGTGCCCAGCGTGCTCAGGCCGTCGAGCTTCGCCGCCTCTTCCAATTCCAGCGGCACCGTCACGAAGAACTGACGGAACATGAACGCGGAGAACGCGCCCTGCGCGCCGAAGATCGGGATGAGCATCAGCGGAACCAGCGAATCGGAGAAGCCCCACTGGAGCATCTGGAAAAACAGCGGCACGATGATGACCTCGATGGGCATCATCAGCGCGGTCAGCAGCAGGATGAACAGGATGTTGTTGCCCGGGAAACGGATGCGCGCGAAGCCATAGCCCGACAGCGCGCTGACGAGAATATTGCCCACCGTGCCGATCAGGGCGACGAGGACGGAGTTCATCAGATGGCGTGCAAAGGGCTGAACCTGAAAAATCTCGACGTAGTTCACAAAGCGCCAGGCGACCGGCAGCAGCGTCGGCTTGCCGAAGACCTGCGCAGCCGTATTGAGCGAATTGACCAGCATCCACCAGAACGGATAGACAAACAGCGCCGCGACGACGATCAGCATCAGCACCTGCGCCGCACGCTTCATGTGCTTAGCTTTCATAATGCGACACCTTCTTTCTGAGCGCCCACTGGATAATCGTCAGGATGAGCACGATCACAAAGAGCACGACGGCAATCGCGCTGGCATAGCCGGTGTTGAACATCTTGAACGCCTGATGGTAGATGTAATACACCAGCACCATGGTCGATCCCTCCGGTCCGCCGTCGGTCATCAGGCGGATGGTATCGAACACGCGCATGGAGCCGATCATGGTGACGATGGAAACCATGAGAATCGTCGGCATGAGCAGCGGCAGCTTGATCCTGCGCAGGAGCGTGAAGCTGTCCGCACCGTCAATTCTCGCCGCCTCGATGACGTCCTGCGGCATGTTCATCACCGCGCCGTAAAAGATGAGCACGTTGGTGCCCAGGTTCTTGAGCACACGGTTGATGACGACGGAAACCATCGCCCAGCCCTTGTCCGTCAGCCAGTTCGGGCCGGGAATACCGGCCAGCGAAAGGAAGTAATTCACCGGGCCGGCGGTGCCGCTCTGCAGCAGATATTTCCACACGATGGCCCAGGCCACGCCGGAAGTCACAACCGGCAGGAAGATCACCGTGCGGGTGAAGCGCGTGCCGAAGCCGCCGTCGCCCAGATACAGCGCCAGAAGCAGCGCGAGAATCAGGTTCAGCGGCACCAGCAGCACGGAAAAGACAAAGGTATTTTTGAGGGTCATCCAGAAAAGGGAATCGTTTGTAAAGAGCTTGGTGTAGTTGTCAAAGCCGATAAAGATGTTCGTTCCAAAGAGCATGTTCTTGTTATGGAACGAATAGATAAACACGTTGACCAGCGGAATCAGCACGAAGATCGTAAAGCCGATCAGCTGCGGCATGACAAATGCATAGCCAGTCAGGGCCTCTCTGCGTCTGAGGCGTCGTGCGGCAAGGCTGTTGTTCATAGCAGATTGCCTCCTGCGGCCTGTCGCCGCTTCCATTTCTGATATCGATTGCGTAAGGGGCAGGCCCGTCATTCCGATCTTTTCGATCCCTCCGGTCAGAGCTGACGGGCCATTTTCTCAGCCTCTTCGGTTTTCAGCATTTTGGGGCAGTGTTTCATGAAGAAGCCGGCGGCAGCTGGGCTGCCGCCGGCATGATTGATGTGTTGATCCAATCCGATCAAAAGGATTACTGCAGATAGGTGCGGTAAACCTTGGCGACTTCCTGCATGATCGCAGCGACATCAGCGTCGGCGTTCCAGAGCTTGTCATACGCGATCTTGGCCTCGACTTCGATCTGCGGATAGAGCTGATGGCTCGGCAGGACGCGGCCGGTGCCGATGGAGGCGGCGACGGCAGAAGCCATCTGCTCCGGCTTAATGCGGGCGTTGGAGGTCAGGAAGGCTTCGCTCTCGAGCACGGAGAAGCGGCACGGCGGCCAGATGCCCGCGATGCGCGCAGCGCACGGCTCGGAGGTCATATAAGCAACCAGCTCAGCGGCGAGCTCAGCATTCGGGCCCTTGGAGAAAGCGCCCAGAGCAGCCTGGCCGATCACCGGCACGTTGCCCGGCAGGGTGCACATCGCCCACTCCCACTCGACGCCGTCCAGATTGCTCACGCGGGAGATCTGGGAGCAGGTCATCGCGGCAGCGCCGGTGTAGAAGCTGGACTCATCGCCCGGAGGCACGACGGAGCCGTCCTTGTAGAGCATGTCGTGGAAGAGCTGCACAGCGGCGACGGACTCGGCAGAGTCGATCTTCACTTCGTAGTTCTCGTCCCACGCATCGCCGCCCATGGAGCGGATGATCGGCAGCAGGTTGTGCAGCACGCGGCTGTTGTAGCCGTCGCCGTCAACAGTCTCATAGCCCCAAACGCCGGTGGCGTCCTTGATCTGCTTGGAGACTTCGCGGAAAGCTTCCCAGGTCCAGTTGCCCTCGGCGATCAGCTCGTCCGGGGTCTTGGCGCCGGCCTGCTTGAACAGATCGACGTTGTACAGCAGCACGAACGGAGAGGTGGAGAACGGAACAGCGTACACGTCCTCGCCGCCCTTCCACAGCTGGAGCGCAGCCGCGGAGATATCGTCCGGATTATAGGCGGCCAGCGCATCATTCAGCTTAGCCAGGTTGCCGGAGGCGATGAACGCCGGCGCAGAGGTCTCCAGAACCCAGTACAGGTCCGGCGCATCCTTGCCCTGCAGTTCGAGCAGCAGCTTGGTGTTGTACTCGGCAAAGGCGATGGACTCGAAGGTGTAGTTGATCTCGATGCCCTTCTGCGCGGCAAACTCGTCGACGAAGCTGCCCAGAAGCTTCAGCTGATCCTCGTTGGAGGTCCAGGTCGCGATCTTCATGTTGACGGCCTCAGCGGAAGCGCCGACGGTGAAGGTCACCAGCAGCATGACGACTGCCAGAATAGAGAGGAAACGTTTCATGATTCATGACTCCTTTCCATGGGTTAAAAGTGTGCGCACGTCTTCGCGTGCCATATTATTTGTAGTATAGCACAGAAAAGAACTTTCGTCCCTAAACATATCAGACAAAGAAATAGCACATTCTTAACATCGCTGTTCATTTTGTCTATGCATACTAGTATCCAACCGAGATAACCTGTATTCGCTGGGCGTTTCGCCCATGACGCTCTTGAACGCACGGCAGAAATAGTTGGGATCTGTGATGCCCACGCGCGCAGCAATCACGCTTACAGGCTCTGCGCTCTCCAGCAGCAGCCTCGCCGCCATCTGCATGCGCATGCGCTTGACATAGGCGATGATGCTCGTGCCCATCTCCTGCCGGAACAGGCGGCAAAGATGTCCCTCGCTCATAAAAAACGCCGCGCTCAGATCGCCCAGCGACACCGTGCCGGGCATGCTGGCCTCGATATAGCCGAGGATGGCGCGAACCGTGCCGCTCCGCCCCTCTTCCCTGCGGACGGATTCCACCGCGAAGGGGTCGCTCTCTCCCCTGCCAGCCATGCCGATCGATGCGCGCAGGATTCTCTCCCCTGCCAGCTCCGCAAAATACCGGAGCATGTCCCTTGTGACCATGCTCTCCCGGGCAAATCGTTCATAGCCTTCCCTGAGTTCCCCGCGCATCGCCGCCGGTGTTTTCACGAGCGCAGTTTCCAGCTTGGCGCGCGATTCTTCTCTATCCTCCTTCGTCAGTCCGCTGGCGAAGACGACGGCGATCGGCCGTCCGCCCTGCACAACCGGCAGGATATATTCACATACGCCCATGTGGCATACGCCGAAAAAGGGCTTGGATCCGCTGCGCCGCAGCATCCACATGACCAGCTGCTTCTGGCGCATGCAGCGCTTCTCACTCAGGCAGCGCTTGGCGACGGAGCAGTATTCGCAGCCATGCTGCATCCACAGATACGGCAGATTCAGCGATGTGCGCGAATACGTCACACCCGATACATCATGCACGCAGATCTGCACGCCAAAGCAGGCCTTCGTCCTTTCCATCAACGCATACAGCGTATTCACGGCCATCCCCCCTTTTGTCCATTATAGCAGAATCGCAGACAAAAACAGCCCCTTCCCGCAAAAAAGCAGGAAGGAGCCGGCATATACGAAGGTCTTACAGCAGGCTGAACGCCGCCACGAAGAAGAACAGCACGACCGTCAGCACTGTACCCAGAGACAGCGTCGTGGAGACGTACTCGCCGTCGTCCTTCATGTCCGCATACAGCGGAATGATGAACGGCGCGGGCAGCGTGTACTGCAGCATCAGCGCGAGCATGAGCATCTTGTCATACGGGATGATCGCAAAGAGCACAAGCGACACCAGCGCCATGACGCCGATCATTACCGCGAGGCGAAGACCCATCGTCGTCAGCACAGGACGCATGAGCTTGCGGCTGACCTTGAGCTGATAGCCCACGACCAGCAGAATCAGCGCGGAGGTCGGCGCGGTAATGAAGCTGATCAGCTCCGCCAGGATCATGCCGATCGCCGTCGGCGCAAGCGCTTTCTGCACGCCCAGCGCGCCCAGCACGATGCCCAGCAGCATGCCGATGCAGGCCTTGTTCGTCAGCATATTGACGGCCATGGCCTTGGGCGACATCTTCTGTCCCTCAGCGGATTTGAGCGCAGCGAGGAAGACCGTATAGGCGAACATCGTCTGGCCGATATCGACCATCGCATACGTAGCCGTCTGATCCTGACCGGCCAGGAGCGCATAGAGCGCATAGCCGAGCATGCCGCCTTCAAACGAAGTCATCAGCAGCGGCATGAACCTGTCATACGGCTTCACAAAGCGCCTGAGCGCATAGCCTGCCAGCAGCGCAATCAGGCAGCCGAGGAACACCAACACAAACACCAGCACGAGCTTGCCGTCGTATTGCGCGGTGTAGAACGCATTGAAAAGCACCACCGGCAAAAGAATATCGCCGATGATCGCCTTCAGGCCCGCATGGCGCTCGTCATTGAGGATGCCGCTGACGGCACAGAAGCGGCCAAGCGCGATCATCACCAGCACCGGAAGGACCATGGAAAGAATCTGTGTAATCATCCGTTATTGCCCCATTCAGTCTTTCGTTTTTCTCTCTTGGTTTTCTTTCTTCAAAAAAGGCTGCGGTTTCCGCAGCCTTCTTGTTTTGCTTTCGATTGCTCCGGTTTTGTGCAGAGCGCTCAGGCTTAGCCGCCCTTGGTCGCGTCGAGATAGAACTCGTACGCTTCCTTGTCGGTCGCGCCGTGGTGGACGATCATGCGGATCGCCTTGGCCATCTCGACCGGATGCTCGCTCTGGAAGATGTTGCGGCCCATATCCAGACCGCGCGCGCCGCCCTGCATGGAGCGATACGCCATCTCGAGCGCTTCCGGCTCAGGCAGCTTCTTGCCGCCGGCGACGACGATCGGCACCGGGCAGGCCGCGACGATCTCCTCGAAATCGTCACAGTAATAGGTCTTTACCAGGCTCGCGCCCATCTCGGCCACGATGCGGGTCGCCAGCTTGAAGAAGCGCGGGGTACGCTCCATCTGCTTGCCGACAGCCACGACGCCCAGCGTCGGGATGCTGTAGCGCATGCCGGCGTTGATGCACTTGGAGAGGTTATCAATGGAAGAGAGCTGTCCGTCCGCGCCGATGAAGGTCTGCACGGCAAGGCAGTCCGCGTTCATGCGGATGGCGTCCTCGATATCCACCGCCACAACCTCGTGGCTCAGGTCGTCGTTGAGCATGGAAGAGCCGGAGGACACGCGCAAGGCGATGCCCTTCTTGAACGCCGGGCTGACGCAGGTGCGCAGCGCGCCGCGGGTGCCCATGAAGACGTCAACCTGCTCCTGCAGCTTCGGAATCACCAGATCCAGACGCTCCAGGCCAGCGGTAGAGCCCATGAAATAACCATGGTCAAAGGCAAACATCACGGTATTGCCGCTGACCGGATCAAAGATGTTGGACAGGTGCTTCTTCATGCCCCAGTCCAGGTTGTTGGCGCCCTTAACATGGAAGCTGCCCTGATTGGCAAACGCCGTATCAACGTGATAATCCTTTGCAACCTTCAGTCCATCCTTATCAGCCATGGGTATCAATCTCCTTTTCTATCATGAATTTCAAACGTTAACAGCTTATCGGCCTATTCGGCCCGGTGGCAAGCGCCGCGTCCTGCCGCGTCCCTTACCATAAGAAGAGGGGCCCCGAAGGGCTCCTCTTGTAATTTTGAGACGATTAGAACGGATAGTTCGCAACGTTCTCAGCAGTGAAGACAACGCGCTCCGGCAGCAGCACGACGCCGTTGTTCTCCTCAGCAGTCTCCTGGCCCGCGACGAGGTCGCCATTGGCAAGGATGGTCACGTCGCCGATGCCCGGGACGTTCACGATGTCGCCGACCTTAACGGTGTTGCCGGCGGAGACATAAGCGGCCAGGTAGCAGCCCAGAGCGCCCTGGATGCCGCAGTCCCACAGGCCCCAACGGGTGCAGATGCCGTTCTCGAGGTAGGTGGTCATGCCGGACGGCGGGCAGAAGCCGGTGATGGTGACGTTCTCAGCGGTCAGGCCCTTGTTCTGGGCAGCGCCGCACTGACCCGGCAGAGCGGTGGAGTCGTTGCAGATGATCAGGTCGATGTCCGGATAAGCCTCGAAGATGGACTCGCCAACGGAGACGGACTGCGCCGGATCCTGGTTGGAGTAGAACGGCTCATTGACGGCAACCCAAGACGGATAGTTGGTCTTGATGTACTCGTCGCCAGCGACGTACCAGGAGTTCTGGTCAGCAACGGACGGGTTGGAGAAGTGCCAGACGTACTTGACTTCGCCGGTCACGTCCACGCCGCGCTCCTTCAGGGACTCAACGCCCATTTCGACGAGCATCGGTCCAAGGACGTCAGCGGTACCCTGAGAGATCATCAGGGCGCGGGCGTTCGGAGAAACGTCAGAGTCCCAGGTGCTGACATAGATGCCGGCGTCCTGAGCTTCCATGAGCTTCTCATCAAGACCGGTCGCGTCGACAGAGGAGATGCAGATCGCGTCCACGCCCTTGTCGATCGCCTGCTGGATCAGCTCCAGCTGGGTGGTAACGGAAGCGTCCGGGGAGCCGATGTAATCGACGGTCAGG
>JAFSCW010000135.1 GCA_017436605.1 Clostridia bacterium
CAAGCTGCCGGAGGGCGTTGAGATGGTCATGCCGGGCGACAACGTCGACATGGAGTGCACCCTGATCACCCCGATCGCGATGGAAGAGAAGCTGCGCTTCGCTATCCGCGAGGGTGGCCGCACGGTCGGTTCCGGCGTCGTTACCAAGATCTTCGAGTAATTTGATTACTTGCTGATCGCGGCAAACGCGATCACAAAGCAAAAAGAAGCGAGTCCCGAATGGGGCTCGCTTTTTTGCGTAACAGGGAATTGCGCATGTTTGGCTATGAAACAAAGACGCCGGATAGCCGGGCATTGAAAAAAGCGCGCGGCGGTGATATCATGGATGCTGCAAGTCCATGAAAAAAGGGGGAACTGTGATGATCCGCTATGTAATCACTGCGTAAGCACTGACTATGCAGCAAAACCGAATATGTACTTTGTGTAGCCAGTGCTTTTCCTGAAAGCAAAATACACTTTAGGGAGGCAGCTGTGCGCTATATCAAAGCAGAGGATATCCTGCCGGAGGAAGTCGTTGAACTGATCCAGCAGTATGTGGACGGAGAGACCATCTATATTCCCCGCAAGGCGGAAAACCGCCTGGCCTGGGGATGCAGGACGAACTACAAGACAGAACTGCGCCAGAGGAACGCGCGGATCTGTCAGGAGTATGCATCGGGCGTGAGCGTCTGTGAATTGAGCAGCCGGCATCACCTGTCCGAAAAGAGCATCCGCAGGATTCTGAAAAACAGATAGAGCATGGGCCGGACGGTGCTGTCCGGCCTGTTTTTTTATATACGTTTTTGGGAATGGCGCAGCGCGGGTCAATGTGATATGCTATGCGCAGCGGCAGAATGCAGGAAAGGACGTAGCGAAGATGACGATTGAAAAACACTACCGGGACAACAAGGCGCTCAGAAACAGCTTTAACCGACTGGCCAAGGAGACATTCGGACTGGATTTTGAGCCGTGGTATCAGCATGGATTCTGGACGGACAGCTACGATCCGTATTCGGTTGTGATCGGCGGCGAGGTGGTCGCCAATGTATCGCTCAATCGTACGGACATGATCATCGGCGGGCAGCGCAGGCGGCTGTATCAGCTGGGGACGGTGATGACCGACAAGGCGCACCGCCATCGCGGCTATATCCGCGCGATCATGGAGGAGATTGAAAAGGACACGAAAGATGCGGACGGCGTGTATCTGTTCGGCGGGGACAACGTCCTCTCGTTTTATCCGAAGTTCGGCTTTGTGCCCGGGGAGGAATACATCTATACCCGCGCGGCGGAGAATCAGGGCAGCTGCCGGATGGAGCGCATCCCGATGGACGGGCCTGAGGGCTGGGACAGGCTGAGCAAGGCGATGGCGGAGAGCCGGTTTGAAACGGCCTGCACGATGGCCGATAATCCGGGCCTCATCTTCTTTTATGCTTCGCAGTTCCTGAGCGGCTGCGTGTATCACGACCCGCAGCTGGACGCCTTTGCGATTGCGGAAATCGAGGACGGCGAAATGCTGCTGCACAGCGTCTTTGCGCCCGAGGGCGTTTCGCTGGAGGACGTGATCGCGGCCTTCGGCGGGGAAATCAAGCGGGTGACGCTGGGTTTTGCGCCGGCGGATCCGGCGGGCTTTGCCTGCGCCCCGTATCACGAGGAGGACTGCACGTTCTTTGTGATGGGCAGGGCGTTTGATGATTTTGGGGAAAAGCGGCTGAGAATCCCCAGTCTCTCGCATGCATGATTGGCCTTGACGGAGCTTCCCAAAAAGATGGAAAGCTCCGTCTTTTTTTTATGCGCTCTTGTCAAAGAAACGAAAATGACATACAATGAATACATAAAATCCCGGGAGTATGCCCAGCGGGTATTCTGCCGATACTATACATACTACAAGAATGAAACGGGGCTTATGAAAATGAGCAGACTTTCCTATATGATGAAGCGCGCGATGAAGATGGACTATCGCGCCATGCTGAAAACCGCCAACATGCTGCACAAGAAGACCGGCAAGAGCCGCATCTGGCTCCTTCAGGACATGGTCAAATGCGCGGCAAAGTACAATGCGGGCTATATTGATTACAAGATCGCGGAGATGTACCGCCTGAACGACGCGCAGCGCGCGACCCAGATCACCCGCGGCATCTCCAACAGCATCGTCGCCCGGATGAACGACAAGAAGTTCTGGCATTTCTTCGACAACAAGACCGAGTTCAATGCGCTGTTTGCCGAGGAGGTCAGCCGCAGCTGGCTGGATCTGACGACGGCCACGGCGGAGCAGTTCGCGGATTTTATCCGCAACCGCGGCGACATCATCTGCAAGCCGGTCGACGGCTCGAGCGGGCAGGGTATCCTCAAGTGCACGCCGGAGGATTATGACGACCCGCAGGCGCTGTATGCGCGCCTGAAGGGCGCCGGCATCGGCATCGTCGAGGACAAGGTGATTCAGCACGAGGCGATCGCGGCGCTCTGCCCGACGAGCGTCAACACCATCCGCGTGGCGACGCTGCTGGGCGACAAGAAAGAGGGTATCGTCTATGCCTACATCCGTATCGGCAACGGCAAGGTCATGGACAATGTCGACTGCGGCGGCATGGCCGCGCCGGTCGATATCGAAACCGGCGCGATCAGCGGCGTGGGCGCGAACAAGGCGGGCGAAACCTACGAGATTCATCCGATGACGGGCAAAAAGATCCCCGGCACGCAGATCCCCTATTGGGAGGAAGCCAAGGCGATGTGCCTTGCTGCAATGCATGCCGTGCCGCAGGTGCGTTTTGTCGCCTGGGATGTGGCGATCACGCCGAAGGGCCCGGTGTTCATCGAGGGCAATTCCTTCCCGAGCCATGCGATTCCGCAGTTCGCGGCGCATTTCCCGGACGGTATCGGCATCCTGCCGCGCTTTGAGGAGTTTATCGATCTATGATGGCGGAAGGCTGTCGGCTTTGCCCGAGGGCATGCGGCGTCCTGCGCGGGGATGCGCAGGGCGCGGGCGTATGCGGCGTGGGCGTGCAGCCCAAAATCGCGCGCGCAGCGCTGCATATGTGGGAGGAGCCCTGCATCTCCGGCACGCGCGGCAGCGGCGCGGTGTTCTTCTCCGGCTGCGGCCTGCGGTGCATCTTCTGCCAGAACGAAAAAATCAGCCACGGCGGCGAGGGAGAGACGGTGAGCGTTTCCCGGCTCGCCGAGATCTTTTGTGAGCTGGAGAATCAGGGTGCGCATAACATCAACCTCGTTACGGCGGCGCAGTTTGCGCCGGCGGTGAGGGAGGCGCTTGATCTCTACCGGCCGGGGATTCCGATCGTCTATAATTCCAGCGGCTATGAGCGCGTCGAGACGTTAAAAATGCTCGAGGGCTATATTGATATCTATCTGCCGGATTACAAATACATCGATCCGCAGATGGCGAAGCTTCTGTCCGGCGCGGAGGATTATCCCGAGACGGCGCTTGCGGCGATCCGCGAGATGATCCGCCAGACGGGCCCCGCCGTATACGACGAAAACGGCATGATGCTACGCGGCACGCAGATCCGGCATCTGGTGCTCCCGGGGCTGACGGGCGACAGCATGAAGATTCTTTCCATGATCGCGGACGAATTCCCGGGCGTGCCGGTGAGCCTGATGGGGCAGTATACGCCCTTTGGGAAGGCGCTGACCATGCCGGGTATGAATCGCAGACTCAAGAAAAAGGAATACGCGCGCGTGCTCGCGCATATGGAAGCGCTCGGGCTGCCGGGCTACCGGCAGGAACTCGAATCGGCGAGCGAAATGTTTGTTCCCGCGTTCGATGGGACGGGGGTCTGATCCGGCGCTAAGAATCCGAAGCGGACGCATGAAGAGGGTTTTGAAGATATGTTTGAAGATATCTTTGTGATAAGCTGCCGCGCTGGAATCGAAAGCGCCGCTTCCGGCGGCTGTTCGATTCTTGTGATGGATCGGGGATTTCATCCCCAAAACCCCAGACAAGGGACTTCGCCCCTTGACCCCATGTGCGCTTCGCGCGATTGAAAGAGATCATACACATGATGAAGGAGTTTTGCCGCATGTTTACAGCAGAGAAGGGAATCTACGAAGGTCACGGCTACGAGATCGTGACGATGGCGGGCGCGGGCCACGAGGTGCGCATCCTGCCGGTCAACGGCTTCAATATGTATTTCTGGACTTACGAGGGGAAGGAAATCTTCATGGAGCCGGCGGATATCACGATCTTCGGCACCAAGTACGGCAATCCGATCCTCTTCCCGACGCCCAACCGCGTGAAGGATGCGACCTACACCTGGGCGGGGGAGACGCATGTGATGAAAAAGCGCGGCCAGGAGGTGCTCATCCACGGCCTGGTCAAGGACGAGCCGTTTGAAGTCACAGCGCTTTCTGCGGACGAAACCTGCGCCCGCTGCACGGGCAGGATTGCCATCCGCAAAGAGGGCGATATCTTCGAGGGCTGGCCGTGGAACTGCTCGCTGGAGGTCACCTATATCCTTGACGCCGAGGGCGTGCATATGGATGTGAAGGCGGTCAACGAGGACGCGACGGACATGCCCTTCGGCTTTGCGGTGCATCCGTATTTCTCCAAGCGCGGCGACGCGAACAACTGCTTCATCCGGGTGCCGGTCCGGCGCTATTACGAGGCGGATGAAAACATGATTCCCAGCGGCAGAATTCTGCCTGCGGGCGAGGGCACGACGATCTGGGACGATTTCCATAGCGTCGAGAGCCTGTATCTGGATACCGTTTTCCGCGGCATGAACGCGGACAGCGAGGCGCAGATTCTGTATGACGATGTGATCGTACACATCAGCGGTTCGGACTGCTTCCGCAACGCCGTCGTCTTCACGCCCCATAACCGCAACGGCTTTTGCATTGAGCCGCAGACCAACGCCACGAACTTCCTGAATATGCACGCCGAGGGCCTGATCGACGAGAGCGGCCTGATGGTACTGCCGGCGGGAAAGACGTTTGCCTGCCAGGTGCATATGACGGTGACAAAGCGATAAGCGCATGGACTGCGCCGATCCGTATGGCATATGGAAACAACCCGCCAAGGCAGCGCGGGAGGAATAAATGAGGAGGAGAATTCCCATGATCAGAAAGACGAAGATTGTCTGCACGCTCGGTCCGGCAAGCGACAGCGACGAGATGGTAGGCAAGCTCATGGACGCGGGCATGAACGTCTGCCGACTGAACATGTCCCACGGCACCTATGAGGAGCAGGGCGAGCGCATTGCGCGCATCAAGCGCCTGCGCGCGGAAAAGAATATCCCGGTCGCGATCCTGCTGGATACCAAGGGCCCGGAAGTGCGCACCAAGACGATCGCCGCCGGCAAGGTCGATCTGGAGGCCGGTCAGGAATTTGTGCTGACCAGCCGCGAGGTTGAGGGCAACGAGCATGAGGTCTCCATTACCTATCCGAAGATGGTCGAGCTCGTCAAGCCCGGCAACCGCATCCTGATCGACGACGGCCTGCTGGCGATGAACGTCACGCGCATTGAAAACGGCACCGACGTCGTCTGCTGCGTCGTCAACGGCGGCACGCTCGGCGGCCGCAAGGGCATTTCCGTCCCGGACGTCGATCTGCAGATGCCGTCCATCGGTGAGAAGGACCGCGCGGATATCCTCTTTGGCATCGAGCAGGGCATCGACCTGATCGCCGCGTCCTTTGTCTGCCGCGCCAGCGACGTGCTGACCATCCGCAAGCTCTGCGACGACAACGGCGGCAGCCATGTCAAGATCTATTCCAAGATCGAAAACCGCATGGGCGTGGACAACTTCGACGACATCCTCAAGGTATCCGACGGCATCATGGTCGCCCGCGGCGATCTGGGCGTGGAGGTTGAGATGGAAGAGGTTCCGGTCCTGCAGAAGATGTTCATCCACAAGTGCAATGTGGCCGGCAAGCCGGTCATCACCGCCACGCAGATGCTCGACTCCATGATCCGCAATCCGCGCCCGACCCGCGCGGAGGCCAGCGACGTCGCCAACGCGATCATCGACGGCACCGATGCGATCATGCTCTCCGGCGAGACCGCCGCGGGCAAGTATCCGCTGGAGGCCGTGAAGACCATGGTGCGCATCGCGACCTATATCGAGGGACAGGGCAATAAGGATTACAAGACTGTGAAGCAGGAAGCTGTCCGCGACGCTACGGCGCATACCGTCGCCAATGCGGTGTCCTTCTCCTGCTGCCAGATGGCGGAGCACCTGAACGCCTCCGCGATCATCACCCCGAGCAACTCCGGCTCCACCGCGCGCATGGTCGCGCGCTTCCATCCGGACTGCCCGATCATCGCGCCGACCCCGAGCGAGCACGCCTATCATCAGCTGGGCCTCAGCCGCGGCGTTATTCCGGCGCGCATGCAGATGCAGGAGAACTCCGACGCCATGATCGAGGCCGCGGTCGAGGTCGCGCACAGCGCGGGCCTGGTCAAGACCGGCGACGTCGTCATCGTCGTTGCGGGCGTTCCGGCGGGCGTTTCCGGCACGACCAACCTCATCAAGGCGCATATCGTCGGCAACGTGCTGCTGCGCGGCGTCGGCGTGGGCGAGGGCAAGGTCTCCGGCCATGTCTGCAACGTCACGACGCTGGCGGACCTGGAGAGCGGCTTCAAGGCGGGCGACATCATCGTGACCAAGATGACCACCAGGGAAATGCTGCCCTACATGCGCAAGGCTGCGGCCGTGATCGTCGAGAGCACGGACGAGAACTGCCATGCGGCTGTGACCTGCCAGGCGCTGGGCATCCCGCTGTTCATGGACCGCACGGGCCTGCCGGTGCATATGCTCAAGTCCGGCATGGTGATCACCGTGGACGCGGACGCGGGCTTCGTCCTCAACGGCATCGTGCACTGAGTAATCTCTGGCGGACGGGTTTGACCCGTCCGCTTTTTGCTTTTGCACGCTGGGTGAAGATTACAGACAAACAATACGTCTTTTCGTACATTTCCTCTTGCGGCAGGGCATCAAATCGGGTATGCTAATCATAGGCCGAAAGGGCCTGATTGGAGGAAGAATATGTATTATTACGATCCGACATATCTGCTGCTGATTCCCGGACTGCTGCTGGCGCTGTATGCGCAGTTCAAGGTGACGAGCACGTTTAATAAATGGAAGCAGGTCGGCTCGCGCGCGGGCATGACCGGCGCGGAAATGGCGCGCAGGATTCTCGACGAAAACGGCTGCCGGGACGTCCGCGTGGAGTATATTCAGGGAAGCCTGACCGATCACTATGACCCGCAAAACGGTGTTCTTCGTCTGTCCTCGGAGGTCTATGGCTCGCGCTCCATCGCGGCGCTGGGCGTCGCGGCGCACGAAGCCGGCCATGCGATTCAGGACGCGCAGGACTACGCGCCCATGCGCATCCGCGCGAA
>JAFSCW010000136.1 GCA_017436605.1 Clostridia bacterium
AGCGGAGACTTCGTATAGTATACCCTTCTTTTTCCCAAATTGCAAGCCATTCCTGCAATCTTTTGAAAAAATCGTTATTTCTTTCCGTCTTCTCCAGCATGCCGATCAGCTGCTGCGTCGCCTCCCGCGTGTGTCCCTGCGAGAGAATACGCCGCACGCTGCGCACGCCCTCCGCCTCCGCGGGATCCAGAAGCAATTCCTCATGCCGGGTGCCCGACTTGGCCAGATCAATCGCCGGAAAAACGCGCATCTCCGACAGCGCGCGGTCCAGCCGGATTTCGGCGTTGCCCGTTCCCTTGAATTCCTCAAAGATCACATCGTCCATCCGGCTGCCCGTTTCCACCAGCACCGTCGCAATGATCGTCAGGCTTCCGCCCTCCTCGATGTTACGCGCCGCGCCAAAGAAGCGCTTGGGCCGCGCCAAAACGCCCGGCGCGAGACCGCCGCTCATCGCACGGCCGCCGGGTGCCATCGCGTTGCAGGCGCGGGCGAGCCTTGTAAGGCTGTCCAGCAAGACGACGACGTCCTTCCCCTGCTCGACAAGGCGCTGCGCCCTTTCGTAAACCATATCCGCCACGCGGACATGATTCTCCTGCGGGGCGTCGAATGTCGAATAGACGACCTGTGCATCCACGCTGCGCCGCAGATCTGTCACCTCTTCCGGACGCTCGTCAATCAGCAGCATGATCAGCTCGATGTCCTCGTGGTTTTTGCGGATGGCCTGCGCGATCTTTTTGAGCAGCACGGTCTTGCCCGCCTTGGGCGGGGCGACAATCAGCGCCCGCTGACCGAGGCCGACAGGCGCAATGAAATCCAGCAAACGCATGGACAGATCGCCCCCGCCTTCCCTGCTTTCGAGCGTCAGCCGCCGGTTCGGATGAATCGGCGTCAGCGAATCAAACGGACGCCTTGTTCTCGCCTTTTCCGGATGTTCTCCGTTGATGGATTCGATATACATCAGCGCATTATACCGATCGCCCATGCGCTTGGGACGGGTTTTTCCGACGACATGATCGCCGCTGCGCAGATAGAACCGCCTGATCTGGGCGATCGAAACGTAGATATCTTCAGGTCCTGGCGAGCAGTTTTCCGCGCGCAGGAAGCCGTAGCCGCCGGGCTGCACCTCCAGCACGCCCTGCCCCTCGCCGAGCAGCCCCGCCTTGAGCATCCTCGGCACAACCGGGTTGCTCGTCCCGTATTCCTCGTTGTAATACCCAAGCGGCTTGGGCTTATACAGGCCGATCTCCTCGCTGTCCGGCTCCTGCTCGTCCACAGCCGGCTGTCCGCTGAGCAGGCGTACCATCTGCGCCTTGTTCACGCCGTAGGGCAGGCGTACTTTTTTCTCCTTTGCCAGCTCGCGCAGCTGCACGACCGTCATGCATTCAATTGATCTTACAGATTCCAACGGATTCAGCTCCTCCCAAAGGGACACATGTTTTTGCCGCGGCGCGCGCCTGCGCCGATGTGCTTCGTTACAAGGATACGCAGCGCACAGGCAAAATATGTGTCATTCTTCAGAAGGTTCCTGATTTATGCCGGTCTCCGCGCGAGGATCACGTCGCGGTTGATCGCCTGCTCGACCCAGTGCTCCATATTCCCGGCTTCGACCAGCTCAAACCCGGCAAGCATGCAGAGCCGTTCCAGCTCTTCGCGTCTGGTGACGTAGGTATTAAAGCTCATCGCCAGCACGCCGCCCGGCTTCAGCGCATCATGCCAGCCGGAAAGGGCCGCCCCAAGCGTGCCGCCGATGGAATCCTGCCTTCCCGCCGTGCCCTTCTGCACACCGTAGGGGATGTCCGTCACCATCAGATGGACGCTTCTGGCCTTGAGCAGCGCGAGCGTATCGCGTGTATCGCCCAGAATCATCCTCAGCGTTCGGGTATCGCCTGCCCTGTAGTTTTCCGCCGTATCGGCGAGAACGAACCGCGTCTCCCTGCCGCCCGCCTTGCCGCGCACGGTCAGCGACGCCTCGCTCTTCTTGTGCTTGATCCTGTGGAATTCAAGATAGCGCGTCAGATAGTCGCACGCTTCCTTGACGTCCTGCTTGCCGATTTCCACGCCCACCGCATGATAGCCCCGGCGGAGGGCCAGCATCAGCGTCGTGCCGCGGCCCGCCATCGGATCGCATACGGTCAGCGGCGTGTCGTGCTCCGGCATAAACCCGCTCGCCGCCAGCGCCATGGTCAGCATGGTATCGGTGAACATCTCGTTCGTCTTGCCCTTATATTTGAGCAGCGCCGGCAGATCCTCCCCGATGTAATCCGGGTGCAGGCTTTCAATCGGCAGAAGCGCCGCGCCTTCCATCGAAAACATCATATACACGCACGCCAGCTGGCTGAGCATGCGCAGATCGCGCGGGCCGAATTCCGCCGTTTCGAAGGTCACAAACGCCGCTCCGCCCATTTCGCACGGCTTCACCTCACATTCGCGCCCAAGCGCGCGCAGCGTCAGCTCCAGCTCGCGTTCGGCCAGCATCTTCAGCGACTGGCGATAGCGGACGTTCTGATGCGGATAGAGCAGAAATGCATACTTCACAGGTTTTCTCCCTCTTTCATGCCTATATACGAAAAAAGCTCCATCTTGCGATGGAGCGATTTTGTGAATCAGTACTTGCGCTTACGGGCAGCCTCGGCCTTCTTCTTGCGACGAACGCTCGGCTTCTCGTAATGCTCTCTCTTGCGAACCTCAGCGATAACGCCGGCGCGAGCGCACTGCCTCTTGAATCTCCTCAGAGCACTTTCCAGGGATTCATTCTCACGAATACGGATCTCAGACATCTAGTATCCCTCCCCTCGGCTCAATCATTCGACGATCCATTGCGTCAAACCAGCCGTCAATGGAGTACCGTACGTTTAATTATAGCGCAACAATCCTATTTCGTCAACGTATTTTTGCATTTTCTTTGAAAAGATTTCGGCACAAATACCTACATACCGCAAAAACACAATTCTGCGCGGATGCTGTCAGGCCATTTCGCCTGCCATCGCGCGGCCGCCGAGGACATGCAGATGCAGATGCTTCACGGTCTGCTGGGCGTCGGCGCCGCAGTTGGACACCACGCGGAAGCCGCTGTCCACTATACCCTCCATCTTCGCCACAGCGGAAGCCGTACGCATCAGCTTGGCGAGCAGCGCGTCGTTTTCTTCCTGCGCGTCATACCAGCCGGACACATGCTTCTTGGGGATCACCAGCACATGCACGGGCGCCTGCGGCGCGATATCGCGGAAGGCGAGCACCTGCTCATCCTCATAGACCTTGCTGCTGGGGATCTGACCCGCAGCGATCTTGCAGAACAGACAATTCTCCATATCATTCAACTCCTGTCTTTCATTTGATTTTACAAACGAGCTGTGATTCATTCGCCCAGAATCCGGCTGAACGTCCGCTCGGCCCATCCGCCCAGCGCGTCGCACGCCGTATGGATTTTAAGCATCGCAAACGCCTTCATTCTGATCCGCTCCACCAGTATGCAGGCCGTAAAAATCACCGCGACTGCGGCGGCAACGCACAGCAGCATCTTGAAAGGCGGATACGAAGAATAGCCGCTCATCCTGTTTGCCAGAATCTCATTCCAGAATACCGGATGCGTGTGAATCAGATACACGCTGAACGCTGCCGGCGCGCAGAACGCCGTCGCCTTCTTCAGCCATCCTTTGGGCTGCCACACGGAACACGCCGCAAACAGGCACACTGCCAGGGCCACTGCCGTCATATTGTCGTACGCCGTAATCCTTGCCCAGCGCTCGGCCGCGCCCATAAAAGCAAATCGTCCGCTCGTGCGCGCCCACCAGTACAGTCCCACCGCACCAGCCAATGCGCCGTATACCCAAAGGCCATGCTTTTGCAGCCAGCGATATCCTCGCGACTGTCCGCCATACAGCCGGAAATAGCCGCCCATCAGATACAGCACCGCCAGCCAGAGCATGGAATAGCCTTCGTCCAACCCGAAAATATCCGAATCAAAAAACAGTCTTTCCGCACAGATGACAGCCAGCAGCAGCGCCAGCGTCCTGCGCAGCTGCGTCCGCTTCGCGCTTTCAAGCAGCTGGTTGAGCATCGGCACGAAGAAGCACAGGCATGCATACGACGTATAATACCAATACATATTGGACGTCACCGGATGAAGTCCCTGTGTCCAGCCTTCCATCTTTGCCGGATTCATCCGCACAATCGCCCAGCCCAGATAGATGCCCGCTGCGTAAAACGCCACCTGCAGCCACAGCTTCAGCATGGAGGATACTCGAACACGCCGTCCAACACCCAGATAACCCGAAAGCATACCAAAGCAGTTGACCGCGCAGACCGAGCCCATTTCCAGTATCCAGAGCAGCGCCGTCGAAAATGACAGCGACGTCAGGTCTGCCGCGCGCAGCGCGCCTCCATGGAGCAGCACATGAAGCATCACGATCATCATCATGCTCAGACATCTGAGCGCATCCAATCCAGCGTTTCGCTCTTTCATCTCAAACCTCTGTTTCAAGCGCGCCTTCCAGCTCGTTTCCGGCAACGCCCTTGATGCGCACATGCTCGACGCAGCCCAGCCTTCCGCCCGGCACGCGCACATGCATGTATCCGCCGGTATAGCCCACGCCGCAGCCCTGCGCGTCAAATTCCTCAATGAGCACGGCTTCATCCTTGCCCACGCGGCTCTCAAGCGCTGCGCGTTCCAGCTCCTTGCCCACGGCAATCAGCCGCCTTGCGCGCTCCTCGCGGATATGGCGCGGCACGCTGCCTTCCATCGCGGCGGCCTTCGTCCCCTCGCGCTCGGAATACGGGAACACGTGCATCCGCGCAAAGCCCGCCTTTTTGCAGGTGTCGATCGTCTGCGCGAATTCCTCCTCGGTTTCGCCCGGGAATCCGGTCATCACGTCCGTCGTCAGCGCGCAGTCGTCAAACGTCTCCCGCAGCATTGCGCAGGCCGTCAGGAATTCGCCGCTTGTATAGCGCCTGCGCATGCGCGCAAGCACCGTATCGCTGCCCGACTGCAGCGCCAGATGGAACTGATGGCAGACCTTGGGCAGCTGCGCAAGGCCGCGCACGAATTCCTCCGTGACGATTACCGGCTCCAGAGAGCCGAGGCGAATGCGCTCGATGCCCTCAACCGCGTGTACCTCGCGGATTGCATCAAGCAGCGTGATCTCCCCGTGCTTGTCGCGCCCATAGCTGGTCAGGTGGATGCCGGTGAGCACAGCCTCTTTAAAGCCCGCGTCGGCAAGGCTCTCCGCCTCCGCGCGGATTTCGGAAAGGGGCCTGGAGCGGATCGGGCCGCGGACGGACGGAATGATGCAGTAGGTGCAAAAGCGGTCGCAGCCCTCCTGAATCTTCATCGTCGCGCGGGTATGCCCTTCATGTGCGTGGACGGTCAGCTGCTCAAACGGCGCCTGGCGCAGCGTCTCGACCGCGATAAGCGTACAATCGCTTTCGAGCACCCGGCAAAGCAGCTGCACCACCTCGCCCCGGCGCTGCGTGCCCAGCACAAGGCGCACGCCCGGCAGCCGCAGGCTCTCCGCCGCCCGCTGCGCAAGGCAGCCCGTCACGACGATCGCCGCCTCCGGATTCTTCCTGTGGCACCTTCTGATGGTCTGCATGCTCTTTTTGTCGCCCGTGCCCGTCACCGTGCACGTATTGACGACGTAAATATCCGCTTTATCTTCAAATTCAACCGTGCGGCAGCCCGCCTGCTCAAACCGCTCGCGCATGGCCTGCGTGTCGTATTGATTGACCTTGCAGCCCAGCGTATGGAAGGCCACCGTCTTCTCGCTGATCATCAAATTCAACTGTTCTCCTCGATATGAAATATCCTGAGCGGCGGATCAAAGCTCCTCCGCCTCAAACGGCGCAATTTCCTTCATGACGCCGCTGGCAAGGACATAGAAGCGGCTGGTCAGATCGCCGCAGAATTCGTAAGGATCCTTCTCCTGATAGTCCTTCTTAAATGCGCTGCGCTCGAAGATGACGGAGTAGATGAACACATCGAGATTGTCGCCGGTCTTCTCGTCTCTGCGCTGGGTATATGCGGAAACGACAATCTTCTCCGCCTGCGGCACGACGGCAAACACATGGCTGGCCACATACTCGCCAAGGCCGAACACGCAGGTACGGTAATCCTCGCGCTGTTCCTTCTGGGTCTTCTTCTTGATCTTGATCGTGCCGTCCGCCAGCTCGGTCAGCTTGTTTTGCGGCATGTCCTCGATCTCCGGCAAGTCCAGATCGATCATGATGGTCTTCTTGTCCTCGAGCACCTCGGTCTGGATGGCGAATTCAATCGGCGCTTCGCTCTCGCCCAGCCAGTCTTCGATTTCCCGCTCGGCTGTTTCAGCCTTGAGCGCGCCCTTGGCCGTCTTGCTGACGTCGATCGCCTGCTGATGCACGTTGATCAGCGCGATTTCCTGCGCAATCGCTTCCATCTCTTCATCGGACGGACGCGCAGGTTCCTTCTTGGCGTTCGTCTTTTTGGCGGAAGATTTCTTCGAAGCGCTCTTCTTTTCGCTCCTGGTCTCCTTGGTTTCTTCGGGTTCCGCCTCGTCGGCCGCGGCCTTTCCAAAGCCGAACACGCCGCCTAGCTTGTCCTTGAGCAGCGTATCCAGCCGTACGCGATCATACACGCCCGTGCCCGGGATGCTCCAGTTCAGGTACGCGCCCTTGCTGCCGACATTCAGGGAAATAGGCGAACCGCTGCCCAGCGTGAAGCTCGCACCGGTTTTGGAGAGATTGAGCTTGACGCCCTTGGCGACCTTAACACTCTTACGAAAACGCATATCTTCATCCTTCTTTCGTCCGGTATTGCTGTTTACATTATAAAATACGGCGAAGACTCTTGCAAGCCTTACGCCGTATTTTGGCTTTATTCCATTTCTCCCCGCAGGGTCATGACCATCGTCAGCGCAGCAAGCGCAGCGGTTTCCGTGCGCAGGATGCGCGGCCCGAGCGTCACGAGCTTTGCGCCCGCCGTTTCAGAAAGCCACTGCGCTTCTTTCTGGCTGATACCGCCCTCCGGGCCGATCAGAACACCCACAGAAAGCGCTTCGCTGCCCGCAAAGGGCGCCAGCGCATCGCGAATCGACCCGTCGCGCGCATCCTCCCATGGCACGATCAGAACGTCGAGCGCCGCAAATTCATCCGCCAGCTGAGAAAGCTTTCTGACCTCGCGAACCTCCGGCACGCAGACGCGCGCGCACTGCTTGACGGCCTCGCGCGCAATCTTCTGCCATCGCTCCGTCTTCTTGCTCGCGTCCTTGCCCTCCAGCTTCACGACGCTGCGCTCCATCGCCACCGGCCTGATCGCATGCACGCCCAGCTCCGTGGTCTTCTGGGCAATCAGCTCCATCTTATCCGCCTTGGGCAGCCCCTGATAGAGCGTCACCTGCGTCCTCGCCTCGGTTCTGGCAAGCTCCTCCCGGATCTGCACACAGACGGCGCCGTCTTGCTCAGCGGAGATTTCCGCCAGATACCGCGCTGGCGCGCAGACGAGTTCGATCTCATCACCCGTTTCCAGGCGCAGAACGCGCAGCGCGTGTCTGGAATCCTCCTCGTTCAGATGGGCAATTCCATCGACGATACCGTTTTCATCTGCAAAGAATCGATGCATATCCTTCCCCCTGACGGCTGAATCCCGTCATTGCCTCCAGTTTGATCAGGCCGCTTTTGCCGCCAGGCAGACCCAGGAGCCCTTCGCCAGGCGATTGCACACGGCATAGCCGGCGTCGGCGAGGGCCTTCTGAACGTCGTCCTCACGCTCGCGGATGATGCCCGAGCAGATGAACGTGCCACCCGGAAGCAGATGGCTCTTCGCCGGCCCGCACAGGAAGCAGATGACGTCCGCGATGATGTTCGCCACGATGACGTCGGCCATTTCATCCGCCTTCTCCAGCAGATCGCCGTGCACGACGCGCACCTTATCGGAAAGACCGTTCTTCTCGGTGTTCTCCGCCGCGACCTTGACCGCAAGCTCGTCCAGATCAATCGCAAGGACGTCGCTGGAGCCCAGCTTTGCCGCCGCAAGCCCCAGAATACCGCTGCCGCAGCCCACGTCAATGGTCTTGCAGCCCGGGGTTACGTACTTTTCCAGCTGCTCCATGCACATGAACGTCGTCTCATGCGTGCCCGTGCCGAAGGCCATACCGGGGTCAAGCTCCAGCACGAGGTCGCCTTCTTTTTCCTCATAGGCTTCCCAGCTCGGCTTGATGACGAGCCTCTCGCCCGCGCGGAAGGGCTTATAGTACTTCTTCCAGTTCTCCGCCCAGTCCTGCTCCTGCACGTTCTGATGCTCAAGCGCAAGGCTGCCGATGTCAAAGCCCATGTCAAAGCGCCTGAGTTCGGCAAGCTTCTCGCCCACCAGCAGCATGATCTCCTGCACGGAAGCGTCATTCTTGAAATACGCCTTGACGAGCACGTCCTCGCTCATCTTGGCGAGCACTTCCTCGTCGATCATATCCCACATGCCGTCTTCCTTTTTGGAAGAGGTCACATCATAGCGATCCTCGATCGACGTGCCGACCGCGCCGGCGTTCATGAGCACTTCGCTGACGATATCCGCGCCCATGGTCGTGGTATGCACAACGGTTTCAAGCCAATCCATATTGCAAAACTCCTTAATCTCTACAAGTACAGGAGAACGTTGGGCTATCGCCCAAACCCATCTGGGGATTTCATCCCCAGACCCCTTCTCCGCTTCGCGTCTGCATTAAGCAGGCGCGAAGCGATAG
>JAFSCW010000018.1 GCA_017436605.1 Clostridia bacterium
AACCTTTCCATCCTTCTTTTTCTCAGTAATGGTTGACATTTTCACAGCTCCTTTTTGTGTGCATTCAAGGCGCTGTGTACCCGCGTTTTTGAAAAAGTGTACCCTGCCGTACAGTATTCCTAAACTTTCGGGATAGGAAATAAAAGAAAAAGTGCTTGATTTCGTAGTGAAATCAAGCACTTTTTACTGGTCGGAGTGGCGAGATTCGAACTCGCGGCCTCTTGAACCCCATTCAAGCACGCTACCAAACTGCGCTACACCCCGATTGACGGACTAACCATCAAGCAGAACTATTATATCACTTCTTTTTCTTTTGTCAAGCGTTTTTCCATTATTTCATATCCCTACATTTTCCATTATTTCATATCCCTACATTTTCCATTATTTCATATCCCGAAAGGCGCAAAAGAGGCTGCATGTCCAAGCATGCAGCCTCTCTGATCGCCTTACAGATTCAAAAGACCCAGAGACTGGAGAAGCAGGAGCACAAGCAGAGCCGGGGCGACAAAGCGCACCATGACGACATAGAGCTTTTTCCGCCGAAAGTGTTCCCCGTTGATCGTCACTTCCCTGATGATGCCCTCCGGCTTGATCACCCAGCCGATCAGGACGCAGGTCGCGATGGCGACAACCGGCATCAGCACAAAATTACTGACGTAGTCGAGCACATCCAGCACCTGACCGACCGTATGATTGGGCAGGGTCAATTCAAAGTAGAAGATATTATAGCCAAAGCACACCGCCAGACCGATCACAAACGCAGCCGCCGTAACGAGCAGCGCCGCCTTTTCGCGCCGCATGTGCATCTTATCCACCACACAGGAAACAACGGCTTCCATGATCGACACCGACGAGGTCAGCGCAGCAAAGGCTACCATCACAAAGAACACCACGCCGACAAACGATCCCACCGCCCCCATCGCCTCAAAGACCTTCGGCAAAGAGATGAACATCAGGCTCGGGCCCGCCGCCATGCCCTCGGTACCCATAAAGGTATACACGGCCGGAACGATCATCATGCCGGCAAGAAACGCAACCAGCGTATCGAAAATCTCAATCTGGTTGACCGACTTCACCAGATTCGTATCCTTCTTCACATACGAACCGTAGGTAATCATGATGCCCATCGCGACGCTGACCGAATAAAACAGCTGGCCCAGTGCGTCCATCAGCACGATCATGAACTTGCCCAGCGTAATACCCGCGAGGTTTGGAATCAGGTAAACCTTCAGTCCCTCCATGCCCGAACGGGTGACGCCTTCGGCGTCCGTATGCTCCAGAGTCAGCGAGAAGACCGCAATGCCGACAATCAAGAGCAGCAGAATCGGCATCAGGATGCTGGACAGGCGCTCAATGCCGTTGTCCACACCCTTATAAACGACGAAGAGCGTTGCAGCGAGGAAAATGGCAAACCAGATCACGGGACTCCACTGCGCTGTGATAAAGCCGGTAAAATAACCGTCCGCCGCCGCTTCAAGCCCGCCGCCCGTGATAAAACCGAACATATACTTGAGCACCCAGCCGCCGATCACGCAGTAATACGGCAGGATGATGACCGGGATGATGCTCGCCGCAGCGCCCAGCCAGCCAAACCGCTTATCCAGCTCGCGATAGGCAACAAGCGGGCTTTTCCCCGTCTTTCGGCCGATCGCAATTTCCGTAGTCAGCAGCGTGAAGCCGAAAGTCAGTGCGAGCACCAGATAGCACAGAAGAAAGAGACCGCCGCCGTCCTTCGCCGCCAGATAGGGAAAACGCCAGATATTGCCCAGGCCGACGGCACTGCCGGCGGCGGCAAGCACAAACCCAAGCGAACCGGAAAAGCTTCCTCGCCTTTGGTTATTCTCCATATACAATTCCTCCGGATATGATTAAGACTCTGATTACTATACCCGTTTCTTTCCTTTTCCGCAAGGAAAACTAACCCGCTTTTAGATGAACAGTTTTCAAAAACACACGTTCCCGATTCATCTGCATTCATCCTCCTATTTTCCCCCGCCGGATTGCTTGACTTCACCTGCGCTCTGTGCTATACTTTTTGATGATTATCGAGCCTTTCCCGCGCGCTGCGCGGTCGGGTAAGGATCAAATCTATATGAATTGGAGATAGCGGTTATGGAGAGAATCAAGACGCTTGAAACCCGCAACATGTGCGAGAGCGCCAAGAACGGCGGCTGCGGCGAGTGCCAGACTTCTTGCCAGTCCGCCTGCAAGACCAGCTGCGGCGTGGCCAATCAGCAGTGCGAGAACAAGTAAGACAAGAAAATGCCGCCTTCGGGCGGCACTTTTTATGCCTCTTCAAAAAATCGTTGTTCACCCTTTTGGAGGATTTATGGTTCACCAGTATAAGCTGAACGGCTACAACATCGTCCTGGATACCTGCTCCGGTTCCGTGCATTCTGTGGACGACGTCGCTTATGACATCATCGCCATGTATGAAAGCGCTTCCGCCGACGAAATCGTCCGCGCGATGCTCGAAAAATATGCCGGCCGAGAAGACGTGACCGAGGAGGAACTGCGCCTTTGCATTTCCGACGTCGAAGCGCTCAAGAATATGGGCAAGCTCTTCACGCCCGACACCTTCGCCCCCATGGCCGGCACGCTCAAGGAGCGCTCCGGCGACGTCGTCAAGGCACTGTGCCTGCATGTCGCGCATACCTGCAACCTCAACTGCTCCTACTGCTTTGCCAGCCAGGGAAAATACCACGGCGACCGCGCGCTGATGAGCTTTGAGGTCGGCAAGCGCGCGCTGGATTATCTGATCGAACATTCCGGCAGCCGCCGCAATCTCGAGGTCGACTTCTTCGGCGGCGAACCGCTGATGAACTGGGACGTCGTCAAGCAGCTGGTCGAATATGCGCGCTCGGTCGAAAAGGCCGCCGGCAAGAATTTCCGCTTCACCCTCACCACCAACGGCGTGCTGATCGACGACGAGGTCATCGAATTCTCCAACAGGGAAATGAGCAACGTGGTGCTGAGCCTGGACGGCCGCAAGGAAATCCACGACCGCCTGCGCGTGGACTACGCCGGCAACGGCAGCTACGACCGCATCGTACCCAAGTTCAAGGAATTTGTCGAAAAGCGCGGCGGCAAAAACTACTACATGCGCGGCACGTTTACTCACGCCAACCCGGACTTCACCAAGGACGTTTTCCACATGGCGGATATGGGCTTCACCGAGCTGAGCATGGAGCCGGTCGTCTGCGCGGAGGGCGATCCCGCCGGGCTGACGAAAGAGGACATCGAGGTCGTCAAGGAAGAATACGAAACCCTCGCCACCGAGATGCTCAGGCGCAGGCAGGAAGGCCGTCCGTTCACGTTCTATCACTATATGATCGACCTGACCAGCGGACCGTGCATCTATAAGCGCATCTCCGGCTGCGGCTCCGGTACGGAATACATGGCCGTCACCCCCTGGGGTGACCTCTATCCCTGCCATCAGTTCGTCGGTGAGGAAGCCTACAAGCTGGGCAACATCTGGGACGGCGTGACCAACACGCAGCTGCGCGAGGAATTCCGCGCATGCAACGCCTATGCCCGCCCCGAATGCCGCGACTGCTGGGCCAAGCTCTACTGCTCCGGCGGCTGCGCAGCCAATGCCTATCACGCCACCGGCACCATCCGCGGCGTATACGAGCCGGGCTGCGAGCTCTTCCGCAAGCGCATGGAATGCGCGATCATGATCAAGGTCGCCGAGGACATGGGCAAGTAACCTGCTGCCAGAACGATTCAAGGAATGATTCGAGGAATGTTTCTATGAACACGCCCGTCGCTGATTTTGTCCGCCGCTATGCGGAATCCGGCACGGCAAGGCTTCACATGCCCGGTCACAAAGGCCGGGCATTTCTCGGCTGCGAAGCGCTGGACATCACCGAAATCGCCGGCGCGGACGCGCTGTACGAGGCCTCCGGCATCATCGCGCAAAGCGAAAGGAACGCTTCCGCCCTCTTCGGCACGGCCCGGACGCTGTACTCCACCGAGGGCTCCAGCCAGTGCATCCGCGCGATGCTGCATCTGTGCCTTTCCTGCCGCCGCCCCGGCGCATCCCGCACCATCGTCGCCGCGCGCAACGTGCATAAGGCCTTCGTCTTTGCCGCCGCGCTGCTGGACTTTGACGTCGTCTGGATTCATCCGGAGCGCATGACCTCGCTGTGCGCCTGCGAGGTCTCGCCCGATACGCTCGCGCGCGTGCTCGATGCGCTTCCCCAGCCGCCCGCGGCGGTCTACATCACCAGCCCGGATTACCTGGGCGGCATGGCGGATATCGCTGCGCTCGCCGAGGTCTGCCATCAGCACGATACGATGCTCGCCGTGGACAATGCGCACGGCGCGTATCTCCGCTTCCTCTCCCCCTCGCAGCACCCCATGGATCTGGGCGCCGATCTCTGCTGCGATTCCGCGCACAAGACGCTGCCCGTCTTAACCGGAGGCGCATATCTGCACATCAGTAGGCAGGCTCCGTCCGCCTTTTCCGCGCAGGCGAAGCAGGCCATGGCGCTTTTTGGCTCGACCAGCCCGTCCTATCTGACGCTCATGTCGCTGGATCTTTGCAATGCATATCTGGCAGAAGGTTACGCGGAGCAGCTCGCACAGACGGCCGGCGCAGTCGATGCGCTGCGCGAGCGGCTTCGCCTTCGCGGCTGGAAGCTTATTCCCTCCGACCCGCTGAAGCTGACCATCGATGCGGCCGCATGCGGCATATCGGGTCAGGCGCTTGCCGGGCTTCTGCGCCAAAATGGCGTGGAATGTGAATTTGCTGACCCGGAAACGCTGGTGCTGATGATCACGCCGCAGACAGATCGCAGCGAGCTGCTGCGCGCAGAGGCCGCGCTTGGCGTTTGCAGCCCGCAGGAGGCCGTGCCTGTCGCGCTCCCCATTCCCCGCGGACAGGCGCTCATGTCCATCCGCGAAGCGGTATTCGCGCCGCACGAGACGATCCCCGCCCGCGAAGCGCTCGGACGCGTCTGCGGCTCTCCGACGGTCGCCTGCCCGCCTGCGATTCCGATCGCCGTATCCGGCGAGGAAATCACGCAGGAGGCGCTCATCCTTTTTGAGCATTACGGATTCGATACCATCGAGGTCGTGCGATAAACAGCAAAAAGCT
>JAFSCW010000137.1 GCA_017436605.1 Clostridia bacterium
GAGGGCACGCCTTATCTCACCGGCGCGCCCGTCACCGCGACGGATCTGCGCGCAGGCGCAGCGCTGATTCTCGCCGGCCTGTGCGCGGAGGGCGAAACCATCGTCGACGATACCGGCGGACACATCGACCGCGGATACGACCGGATCGAGGAGAAGCTCTCCATGGTCGGCGGACATGTGCACCGCGTCGCGTCGCCGTCGTAAACGCCGACACATCAAAAGAAGCTGCAAAGCCTTGCGCTCTGCAGCTTCTTTGTACTGTGTTGCTTTCGGTCTCCGTATAAGGAGAAATCAGCCCTTGACCGCGCCGCTGGTGGTCATCGCGCCTTCGACCTGCTCGGAGAACAGGCAGTACACGAGGATCGCCGGCAGGGAAGCGATCACCATGGTCGCGCCCATGGAGCCCCAGTCGGTGGTGAACTGGCCCTGGAAGAAGAGCACGCCCAGCGGGAGGGTCTTCATGTGGGCCGTGGTGCCGACGAGAACGTTCGCCAGCAGGAACTCGTTCCACGCGGACAGGAACACGTAGATCGCGATGGTCATGGTCGCCGGTCCGACGAGCGGCATGATGATCAGGAAGAAGGTCTGCCAGATGTTCGCGCCGTCGATACAGGCCGCCTCTTCCATCTCCTTCGGGATGCCCTTGAAGAAGCCGTAGTACACCATGCAGCTGAACGCGAGGTTGATCGCGGCATAGGGCAGGATCAGGGACCAGTAGGTGCCCATGATGCCCATCGCGCTGACAGTCTGAACGACCGGGAGGAGGATCGCCTGAACCGGAATAAACTGACCGGTGGAGATCAGGGTGCGGGCGCCCTCGCGGCCCTTCCAGTTGAGGCGGGTGACGGCGAAGGTGAACATCATCGCGCAGATGATGGTCAGGATGACGGTACCGGCGCCGACGACGACGCTGTTTTTGAAGTACAGCGGAACGTCGTACTGATTCCAGGCGTTGACGTAGTTCTCAAAGCGCCACACCTTCGGCAGGCCAAACGGGTTGGTCTGGAAGATTTCCGTATTGTCCTTGAAGGAATACATGATCATCCAGAGCAGCGGATACAGGGAGAAAATCGCATAAGCCCACAGGAACACCGTGAACAGCACGGAGGAAAGGCTATGAGGCTGGGCCTTCTTGCCGTCAGCCGTATACTTCTTGGTCTTGCTCATACAAGATCAACTCCTTTCTTGCGCGCGAACAGCGGGGTCTCGCGGTCCTTGAACAGCCAGTTCAGAACGAGGATGATGACCAGGCACTCCATGACGAGCACAGAGGCGGAGGTCAGACCGTAGCCGAAGTTCTGGCGGCCGAACGCATGGTTGTACATGATGTAGGTCAGGGTGTTGGTGGCATTGCCCGGGCCGCCGCCGGTCATGATGTCGATCTCAGCGAACGCCTTGATACCGCCGGTCACGGAAATGAGCAGGCAGAAGTTGAAGGTATCCTTGAGCAGCGGCAGGGTAATGAACCAGTGCGCCTTGAGCGCAGTGGCGCCGTCGATCTCGGCCGCCTCGTAGAAATCCTCGCCGATGGACTTGATGCCCGCAACGATCAGCGCGAACTGATAGCCCATCCACTGCCAGGCGTTGACGAACGCGACGGTGTAGATGGCGGTGTTGCGGTCGTTGAGCCAGTTCTGGCTCCATTCGATGCCCAGTGTCTTCATCAGGGTGTTGAGCAGGCCGTTGTCCGCGTTGAAGACGTTGCCCCACAGCTGGCAGACGACGGTAACCGACAGAACAACCGGAATGAAGTACGCCGTGCGGAAGAACTTGCGGAAGCGGATACGCTTGTCCGAAACGGCGATGGCGAAGATGGTCGCCAGCACGAGCTGATAGACGGTGATGACCAGACCGAACTTGAAACCGTTGGCATTGGCGATCTTGAAGGTCGGATCCTTACCGATCAGTCGGATGTAGTTATCCAGACCGATGAAGGTCGCCTGGTTAACGCCGTCCCACTTGAAGAAGCTGTAATAGAATACCTGCAGGATCGGAATGAAGATGAACGTCAGGAAAAGGATGACCGCCGGAAGCACGAACACGACGATCGCCTTTTTGTTCGACAGATACTTTTTCATATATCCTCCGTAATTATTCAAAGAAACGGGCTGCCGCGCCGGAAGGTCACGACAGCCCAATCTTTGGCTTTTGAGGTTAGACCAAATTCAGCAGGATTACTCCAGCTCGAAGACCAGCTGATCAATCACTTCCTGCGCGGTGAACTGGCCGCTCAGCAGGGACTGAGCCGCAACACCGATGGAGTTGGACCAGGTGGTGTTGGTCAGACCCCAGGTGAAGGCGGTGGTGCTGGTCATGTTCGGCATCTCAGCAACCAGATCCTGCATCATCTTCGGCAGCTGATCATTGGTCAGGCCGGTGTTGACCGCGACGAGCGGGTTGTTGCGCAGCATAACCTTGGCTTCGCAGTACTTCTCGGAGATGAACGCAGCGACCTCAGCGGCCAGCTCGGCGTTCGGGGAATCCGGGTTGACAGCATAGCCGGAGATGGAGCCGCCGCCGCCGGAGAAGGCGTGCTTGTTGGCCTCGTAGGAAGCCTCGTCATAAGACGGATACGCAATCCAGGTGACGTTGTCGCCCAGCGCCTTGGTCGCGTCCTCGATGTACCACTGGCCATTGAGGAACATCGCGGCCTTGCCGTTCAGGAACATCTCGGAAGCCTGGTCGTAGTTGGTGGTGGTCACAGCGTTCTGGAAGACGCCGGCCTGCGCCAGCTTCACCAGATCCTCGGCGGCCTTCATGTAGCCCTCGTCGGTGATGGAGGTGGTGCCGTTGTCGATGCCCTTGATGCCTTCCGGAATGTAGCGGGTGGCAATGGTGTCGTACATCGCAGCAGCGTTCCAGCCCTCCTGGCCGAACAGAGACATGGTCACGATGCCGTTGGCGTTGAAGACCTCGGCGCACGCGATGAGCTCATCGTAGGTGGTCGGGATCTCGAGGCCATACTGCTCGAACAGCGCGTTGTTCACGAACCACAGGACATACTCCTGGCCGGCGTACGGGAACGCGTAGATGTTGCCGTCATCGGCGATCATGAACTGCTTCTCGGTCTCATAGACCTTGTCCAGGAAGCCGGTCTTCTCCGCGACGTCGTTGAGGACCATCATCTGCTTGCTGTTGCGCAGGGTGGTCACGATGCCGGAACCGGTCTGGTAGATGTCCGGCAGGTTGCCGGCGGTCGCCAGAGCGAGCAGGGTCGCGCCGTCGTCCTGAGCCTGCGGGATCAGCTCGAGCTCGACGTTCGGATAAGCCTCAGCGAGCTTCTCCACGGCGTAGTCGTAGGGCACCTTGGTGTCGTCGTCGGCGTACTGGCCATAGATCTGCAGCTTGATCTTCTCCTCGGCGAGAGCAGAAGCGCAGCCGATCAGCATCACGGCAGCCAGCAGGACACACAGAAACTTCTTCATGGTGGTTCCTCCTTCATGTTCTGTCGTTCTTTTTTGTGTAAGCATTACAATTGACCTCAACACAATTTATAACACTCACAACCATTCGCATCCGATTATAAGCAATATTTCTTAACCTGTCAACCTCATTTTCAAAAATGCAGACGCCATTTTTGCAACATGGCACAAATTCCCTGATTACTGCGCATTATACACAGCCGTGACGCCGGCGCTCACGCTCACACCGCCCGAGCGTATACCCGTGCCGCCCACTTTGCTTTCCATGCGGACCATATCCATAGCGCTGCTGGCATACGTCCCGCCGTTTTCGCTCAGGGAGGCGAGCCCGGTGATCGTCTTTCCGCTCGCCTGCGCGAGGATCAGCGCCTTGCTTTCCGCCGACGCAACCGCCATCTCCAGCGCCCGATTGTAGATTTCGCTGTAGTTGGACAGGCCGTGGCTGACACTGTAGATCTGGGTAAAGCCGCTGTCCGTGATCACGCTGATCACGCTGTCGAGCATGCCGACGTCGCGGCAGGTGATCTCCAGCGTATGGTTGGCGTCATAGCCCGTAACGGTGTTGCTCTCGTAATCATACCGGGGAAAGTAGCTGTAATCCCTGGTCACGATGTCTTCGCCCGCAAGGCCGAGGGACAGCAGTCCCTCCGTCGCGCTGCCGATGATCACGCTCATCTGTTCCTGTGCCTGGGCGACGCTCTGCGAGACGACCGACGCGTTCGCCGTCACAACCACCATATCCGGCTCTGCCATGACCGTCGCCGTGCCCTGCACGGTAATGCTCGCCGCCCGCTCCGGCATGGGTGCCTCTGCCAGCGAGCAGCTGCCCGCAAGCATCAGCACAGCCATCAGCGCGCACATCCATCTTTTCATCATGAAAATCCCTCTCTTTCGGTGCTTTTGTTTTTTCTTACATCCATACGACGAACCCGTTTCTTCCTTTGTTCCCGGCTTCTGCCTGTAAATTTCAGATTTCATATTTGCGCCGCATTCTGCTCCTCCATGCGCTTTCTCCAAAACTGAGAAAAGGCCGCGCCCTCAGGACGCAGCCTTGCTTTACATCTCGGAATGCCTTACGCTTCGATGATGCTCTTGCCCGTCATCTCCGCCGGAACGGCCAGGCCGATGTACGGCAGCATGGTCGGCGCGATGTCCGCCAGGCAGCCGCCCTCGCGCATCTTCACATCGCCCACGCCGGCCGCCAGGAACGGCACGACGTTGGTGGTGTGCGCGGTGAACGGGGTGCCGTCCTCGTTCATCATCTTGTCGGCGTTGCCGTGGTCGGCCGTCAGGAACATGCAGCCGCCCATTTCCTTCGTCGCCTCCCAGACCTTGCCCACGCAGGCGTCGACGGCCTCGACAGCCGCCACAGCCGCATCGAACACGCCGGTATGACCGACCATGTCGCAGTTGGCGAAGTTCAGGATGACAACGTCATACTTGCCGGAACGGATGCGTGCGGCGCACTCGTCGGCGACTTCGTAGGCGCTCATCTCCGGCTTGAGGTCGTAGGTCGCGACCTTCGGGGACGGGATGACCATGCGGTCCTCGCCCTCGCAGGGCGCTTCGCGGCCGCCGTTGAAGAAGAACGTGACATGCGCGTACTTCTCGGTCTCGGCGATGCGCAGCTGGGTCTTGCCGTTGGCGGCGAGATACTCGCCCAGCACGTTGGTCAGCGGGACCGGCGGATAGGCGACCTCGACGTTCGGCATGGTCTTGTCGTATTCGGCCATGCAGACGTACTGCACCGGGAAGCGGCCGAAGCGGCGCTCAAAGCCGGTGAAGGCGTCGTCGACGAACGTGCGGGTGATCTCACGCGCGCGGTCCGGACGGAAGTTGAGGAAGACGATGGTGTCGCCCTCGGCCACGCGGCCGCCCTCGCAGGTGACGCACGGGAGGATGAACTCGTCGGTCACGCCGGCGGCGTAGGTCTTCTCCATGCATTCCTGCCAATTGGAAGCCTTCTCGCCCTCGCCGTAGACGAACGCGGCATACGCCTTTTCAACGCGGTCCCAGTTGGAATCGCGGTCCATGGCGTAGTAGCGGCCGGTGACGGTCGCGATCTCGCCCAGCTGGATCTCGTCCATCTTCTTCTGCAGATCGGCGAGGAAGCCCGCGCCGCTCTTCGGGTCGGTGTCGCGGCCGTCCATGATGGCATGGACAAAGACCTTCTGGGCGCCCAGGTGCTTGGCCAGGTCGAGCAGGCCGAAGAGGTGCTCGATGTGGCTGTGGACGCCGCCGGTGCCCTGCAGGCCCATGAAATGGATCGCCTTGCCCGCGTCGATCGCGGCCTTCATGTTGCGCACGAGGACGTCGTTTTCCTTCATCGTGCCGTCCATGATGGACTTGGTGATCAGGGTCAGCTGCTGATAGACGATGCGGCCCGCGCCGATGTTGGTATGGCCGACCTCGCTGTTGCCCATCTGGCCGTTCGGCAGGCCGACCGCCATGCCGGAGGCGTCGATGGTGGTGTAAGGATAATTCGCAAACAGCGCATCCAGATTCGGCTTCTTCGCCGCAGCGATGGCATTACCCTCGGTGGTACCCGGCATGCCGTAGCCGTCCATGATGCAAAGCAGAACGGGTTTCTTGGACATGGTAAAAACTCCTTCTGTTACGAAATCAGGGCGGAGCAGAGCCCCGCCCCTATGTATTCGCTTCAAACCTTTGATGCCGGGAAACTGGGCGGAGCAGAGCCCCGCCCCTACATTTCTGCAGAATCCCGTTGTAGGGGAGGGGTTCTACTCCTCCCCTTGCAGACACCAAATTACTTGTCGAAATTGACGACCTGAGAGAAGTCGACCGCCTTCAGGGACGCGCCGCCGATGAGGCCGCCGTCGATCTCCGGCTGAGCCATCAGGCCCTTGCAGTTCTTCGGGTTCATGGAGCCGCCGTACTGGATGCGGACCTCGTCGGCAGCATCGCCGTAGACGCCGCGGATGGCTTCACGGATGACGCCGATGGTCTCGTTGGCCTGCTCGTCGGTGGCGGTGAGGCCGGTGCCGATGGCCCAGACCGGCTCATAGGCGACGACGACGTTCTTCACCTGCTCGGCGGTCAGGCCGGTCAGGGCGATCAGGGTCTGATAGGCGACCAGCGCGTTGGTGTAGCCCGCCTCGCGCTCTTCCTTCTTCTCGCCGACGCAGATGATCGGGGTGAGGCCCGCCTCAACGGCGGCCAGGGTGCGCAGGTTGACGGTCGCGTCGGTCTCGCCGAAGTACTGACGGCGCTCGCTGTGGCCAAGGATGACGTACTCCACGCCGCACTCCTTGAGCATCGCAGCGCTCAGCTCGCCGGTGTACGCGCCGGAAGCCTTCCAGTGCATGTTCTGCGCGCCCAGCTTGATGTTGGTGCCCTTGATGACCTCGGCAACAGCCGCAAAGTTGACCGCCGGAACGCCGACGACGACGTCGCAGCAAGCGTCCTTCACCAGCGGGATCAGCTCGGTGACGAGCGCCGCGGCCTCGGACGGGGTCTTGTTCATCTTCCAGTTGCCGGCAATGATCGGCTTACGCATAGTGGTGATCTCCTTTATTCTGTTCATAAGTAAGCCCCGGCGCGGCCATATGGCCGGCCGGGGCAGTGTTTGCTCTGTCTCTTATATCGCTCCGGGGGATGCATGAAGGGGGCAGCCCCCTTCATATGAAATCCGCAGCAGCGACATGCGCGGTGCGAGGAGCGGCTGCAAGCCGCTTCCGCTGTCGTTTTCCGGCCGTGCGCTGTGCGCACAGGAAAACGATGTCATGATTCCGTGCAGGTATACGAAGCAGACCTGTGCGGCTTCATTACTTCTCGTCGAGGCACGCAACGCCCGGCAGGGTCTTGCCCTCGAGATACTCGAGAGAGGCGCCGCCGCCGGTGGAGATGTGGGTCATCTGAGCGCCCAGGCCCATCTGCTCAACAGCAGCAGCGGAGTCGCCGCCGCCGATGATGGTGATCGCCTCGGACTCGGCCAGCGCCTTGGCAACGGCCAGGGTGCCCGCGGCGAGGGTCGGGTTCTCGAACACGCCCATCGGGCCGTTCCAGATGACGGTCTTGGCAGCCTTGGCAGCCGCGGCGTAGAGCTCGGCGGTCTTCGGGCCGATGTCGCAGCCCATCATGTCGGCCGGGATCGCATTGGAATCAACCACAACCGGCTCAACCGCAGCGTCGATCGGGTTCGGGAACTCCTTGATGCACACGGTGTCAACCGGCAGCAGGATCTTCACGCCCTTGGCCTCGGCCTTGGCGAGCATGTCCTTGCAGTAATCGATCTTGGTCTCGTCCAGCAGGGAGGTGCCGATCTCGTAGCCCTGAGCCTTGAGGAAGGTGTACGCCATGCCGCCGCCGATGATCAGGGTGTCAACCTTCTCGAGCAGGTTCTCGATGACGTTGAGCTTGTCGGCAACCTTCGCGCCGCCCAGGATGGCGACGAACGGACGGTCCGCATTCTCCAGAGCCTTGCCCATGATGGACAGCTCCTTGCCGATCAGATAGCCGGCAACGCACGGGCTGAGGAACTCGGTCACGCCCGCGGTGGAGCAGTGCGCGCGATGGCAGGAGCCGAACGCGTCGTCCACATAGCAGTCGGCCAGAGAAGCCAGCTCCTTGGAGAAGGTCTCGATGTTCTTGGTCTCTTCCTTGCGGAAGCGGGTGTTCTGCAGCAGAACGACGTCGCCGTCCTTCATCGCGGCGACAGCGGCCTTCGCGTTCTCGCCCACGACAGTATCATCATCGGCGAACACGACGGTCTGGCCCAGATGCTCGGACAGACGCTGCGCGACCGGCGCCAGGGAGAACTTCGCCTCCGGGCCGTTCTTCGGCTTGCCGAGATGGCTGCACAGGATAACCTTGCCGCCGTCCGCGATCAGCTTCTTGATGGTCGGCAGGGCAGCAACGATACGCTTGTCGTTGGTGATCTTGCCGTCCTTCATCGGGACGTTAAAGTCGCAGCGGACGAGCACCTTTTTGCCGGTGACCTTGATGTCTTCAACGGTCATTTTCGCCATGGGTAATTCCTCCATTCAGATATTAGCCATTTCCCCCGTATGTATGGACGGCGCACGCATCGGGGTCTGTGCGCGCCGCGAAAGCCACGGTAATCCGGGCTTTACTCGCTATCCGGTCCCTGAACAAACGCTCATAGACCATTCATAGTGTAGCATCTTTTTTTCTTATTGTCAAAGGATTAACGCTAAAATCAACACCCTGCACAACAAATCCCCGTCTGCTCTCCGCGTTTTTCCGTGCAGGCCGCGTTATCCGCGCCGCACAGCGGGCAATTCGAGGATCCGCTGGGCCGCGCCCTCGTCTGTGACCAGCAGCTTATGCGGATGATGCAGGCATACCGCCGCGATCGCCTCCGCGCGGCTCGCGCCCGCCGCGACGGCAGCCGCCCGGCTACGCACGCCCATATCCCGTTCATCAAGCAGCGGATAGCCGCCGGAAACCATCTCGCCCCGGCCGCTGAAATACATGCCCAGCGCCTCCGCCGCAGCGCCCCGGCGCAGCAGACTTTCGCGCTCGCCCATGCTCATGCCCCTGCGCACGGCGCTGGTCAGCGCGGGGCTCACGCCGTAGAGCAGCACATCGGCGCCGCGCACAAGCTCCAGCACCTCGCGCACCTGCGGCAGGCGGGCAAGCTCCCCCGCCGCCTCGCCGGATATGCCGTCGGGCAGATAGAGCATCCGGCTCTCACCGCCGAGCCTTCGGGCGAATTCCTCCGCGAGCGTATTCGCCTGCTCGCGGACGCTGCCGCCCGTGCCTCCCTGCGCCGGCACGACGGTGATCTCCATCGGCGCGGCAGGCACAATCGCCTCCGCCGCCAGCGCCAGCGTCCTTCCGCCGGAAACCGCCAGCACATGCGCACCCTGCAGAAGCGGACGGATCTGCTGGGCCGCCGCCTGCGCGATTTCGGGCAGCACGCTCTCGTCCAGATCAGCGTTGCCATGCACCACACAAACCTTCTCCACGCCCAGCCTGCGCGAAAGCGCCAGCTCCAGCGAAGAAAGCATCCGCCGCCCGCGGCTGACCGCCTTGGCCGTTCCGATCAGCTGGCGCCCCTGCTCGGTAATTTCCATGCCGGCCGTCGTCTGCTCGATGCAGCCCGCCGCCTTGAGCGCATCCGCGCCCGAGCGCACGGCGCGCTCGCTCAGATGCAGCCTCGCCGCCAGCGCGCGCCGGCCGATGGGCTCCAGCGCCGCCACGCGCTCCAGAATCAGCGCCCGCTGCTCGATTTCCTCCATCAGATCCGGCGCAATCTGAAACAGCGAACCGAGTATCGACGTATCCATGGCGTTCCCTCTCTTCCTGCAGGACGGATTCCGTCCGGCAAAGCATCTTTCGTCCCACTGAGCATAGCACAAAAGAAAAAGCCTGACAAGAAAAACCCGTCAGGCGAGATTCGATTTGCGCTGCCGCAGAGGGGAAAGCGGCCGCGGGCGCCTGGCAGCATGGGCCGTTCGTTTCAGAAACGCCTCCCTCTGTTTTTGCTCTTCTCCTGTTTCATGCAGCGCCCCATGAACAGGACGCACAGCACGATCTGCACCAGCGTCGAGGCGGGCGTAGCCAGACCGATGGCAAACAGCGATACGCCTGCGATCCGGCTGACCGCGAAGGACACCGGGATGCGCACCATGAACGCGCCGGCAAGGCCCTGCAGCATCACAAAGACCGTTTTGCCCATGCCGCTGAAATAGCCGATGAAGCAGAACAGGAACGAGGTCAGCAGACAGTCGATCGCATACGCGCGCAGATAATCCGCCGAAGCCGCGATGACCTGCGGATCGCGCGCAAAGAGCGCGGAGAGCAGATCCCCATGGAAAAACGACGCATAGCCGATCACCATGCCGCAAAGCAGCGAGGTCGCAATGCCGCAAAGCAGCGCGCGGCGCGCACGCGCCGGCTTCCCCGCGCCGATGTTCTGCGCGACGAACGCGCTCATCGCCTGCATATAGGCGGAAGGGACGAGCATGATAAACCCGCACAGCTTTTCCGCCACGCCCACGCCCGCCGACTGAATCAGGCCGAGCCCGTTGACAATCGCCAGAATCACCAGAAAGGAGATGCTCACCAGCAGATCCTGCAGCGCCATCGGCGTGCCGATGCCAAGAATATGGCGGATCACCGGGCCGTTACGCCGGATATCGCCGCGGGAGAATTCAAACGGCAGCTTCCTGCGGGCGATGATGCGCAGCGACAAAAGCACGCTGATCGCCTGCGCGAAAACCGTCGCCAGCGCCGCGCCGGCCGCGCCCATATGGAGCAGCGCAACCAGCAGCAGATCGCCGAGGATATTCGCCGCGCAGGCAATCGCCACGGTGATCAGCGGCATCTTCGAATCGCCGATGCCGCGGAAGACGCTGCCCAGCACGTTGAAGGCGACGATGAACACCGTGCCCGCCGAGCAGACGCGCACATAGGAAACCGTCGGCGCAAAGGCGTCCTCGGGCGCATGCAAAAGCGCGCAAAGCGCCGGCGCCAGCACGACGAGCACCGCCGTCATCGCAAGCGAGAGTACCGCAAACAGCCAGATGCCGCCGCCGATCACAGCGCCGGCCTGCTTCCCGCTGCCCTCGCCGATCTTCTGCCCCAGCAGCACCGTCACGCCCATCGCCAGGCCGACGATCACCGTCGTCACCGTATGCATGAGCTGACTGCCGGTCGCCACCGCGGATACGTCCGCCGTCTCGGCGTATTGCCCCACGATCAGCAGATCGACCGCGCCGTACATCGCCTGCAGGAACAGCGCCGCCAGCACCGGCAGCGCAAAGCCGATCAGCGGCCCGAGAATCGGGCCTTCCGTAAAATTCCTGGTTCTTTCCATCATGTACGCCTCCATAGCAAAACAGGCCGGATAAAACGCGGAGCATGCGCCCCGGCATCTTATCCAGCCTGAATGAATCAAACCCTCCGATGAACAAAGAGAGTGTATCACGTCTTCTTTCAAAAGTCAATCCGACTCCTTCTGCAAAGCGGCAGGATTTTTCCCTTCGGAATCGAAATAATCCTTATCTTTCGGCACAGACCGCTCCGGCGCCTGCGCACATGAAAAGGAGAAACACCATGACTGATCTGCTGATTGTCGTCGATATGCAGCGCGACTTCGTTTCCGGCGCGCTGGGCAGCGCCGAAGCCCGCGCCATCGTGCCCGCCGTCTGCGCGCGCATCCGCCGCGCAAAAGAAGAAAACACCCCCGTCATCTTCACGCTCGATACCCACGAAGAGGACTATATGGAAACCCGCGAGGGCCGCTTCCTTCCCGTTCCGCACTGCATCCGCGGCACGGAAGGCTGGACGCTCGAGCCGCAGATCGCCCAGGAATGCGCGCGCGGCATGCTCTCCTTCGAAAAGCCGACCTTCGGCTCCACCCAGCTGACCCAGCATGTCGCCGCGCTGGCCGCCGAGCGCAGCGCCGTAAACGGCAAGGGCATGACCATCGAGCTGTGCGGCGTATGCACGGATATCTGCGTCGTTTCCAACGCGCTGCTGATCAAGGCCATGCTGCCCGAGGCGGACCTCGTCGTCGATTCCGCGCTCTGCGCCGGCGTCACGCCCGAAAAGCACGAGGCCGCGCTGGAGACCATGCGCTCCTGCCAGATCGCCGTCCTCTGATACCAACTGCAAAAGCCCAGCCCGGGAAGACCCGGCGCAAAGCGCCGCCCGGCTTTCATCAAACCCGATCGTGAAAAAGGCCTGCTCCCCAGCCCGAAGAGCAGGCCTTTTGTCCCGCTTTGCAGGATGCCGCCCGGTTTTTTACAGGCGCACGACGCCCTTGCGGATGATGATGTTGCCGTAGAGCGCCGTTTCGCCCGTCTGCACGACGGCATAGGCGTTCCTCGCGCGCTCGATGAAGGCGTCGTGCTCCATCATGTCGAACTCCGCGCTGGGCATATCCAGATCGGCTGCCTCGCGGAAGGCCTGCCAGATCGGCGCCTTGTTGCCCTCGAACATGCCGTCCGGCACCTCCATCACGGCCATGGGCTTTTTCACAAAATCATCCAGCGGGAAAAGCTGCACCACCGCGCGCATGACCTCCGCCGCGCCGTGCCCGTCGCAGCGCACGCAGCGCCTGCCGATGGACGTGCCGGGGAAGTTGCCGTCGGAGATGACCAGCTCGTCGCCGTGTCCCATTTCGGCGATGATCTTGAGCAGTTCGGGGCTGATGATCGGAGAGATTCCCTTCAGCATGTGATATTCCTCGCTTTCTGAATTCTTCTGAAGCCTTTGATATTCCATCTGCGGCGGCCTTCGGGCGCCGCTTTTTTCATGCGTCTTTGTTCCCGCGCCAAGAGAAAGCGCCCCGGCAGGCAAAAAATCCCTTCCGGATTTCCGGAAGGGATCGGGTGATTACTTCGCGATGTAAGCCGCCGCGCTCTTGGCTGCGATACGGCCATAGACCACGATATCCGCCACGGCGTTGCCGCCCAGACGGTTCGCACCGTGCACGCCGCCGGTGACTTCGCCAGCAGCATACAGGCCCGGGATGGCCTCGCCGGCCTCGTTCAGGACCTCAGCCGCGGTGTTGATCTTCACGCCGCCCATGGTGTGATGGATACCCGGGGCAACCTTCACAGCGTAGTACGGAGCGGTATCGAGCGGCTTGGCGAAGGACATACGGCCGAACTCAGCGTCGGACTGCGCCGCAACGGCCGCGTTCCAGGTGTTCAGGGTCTCGGTCAGGACAGCCGCATCGGTGCCCATGGCCGCAGCCAGCTCCTCGACGGTGTTGCCCATCACGGCATAGCCCTTGGTGTAGTAGCCGTTGTAGGTGGAGGAAGCGTCCATCATCTTCTGGTCGACGATGGTCCAGGCGTAGCCGCCCTCCTGAGCGAGCTCAGCAGCGGAAACGACGTCGCGGGTCTCCAGCTCGTTGACGAAGCGCTTGCCGCCCTGGTTGACCAGGATCGCGCCGTCGCCGCGGATGCCCTCGGTGATCAGGGCAGAGGTCTCGGTGTAGACGGACGGATGGATCTGGATCTGCTCCATGTCCACGGTCGCCGCGCCGATGGCCACGGCCATGTCGATGCCGTCGCCGGTGATGCCGGTGGAGTTGGTGGTCACAAAGCCCTCGAGGCTCGGCTGATACTGCGCCACGCGCTCAAGATCCGCACCGAAGCCGCCGGAGGCCAGAATGACCGCCTTGGCGGTGATGGTGTAGTCGCCGTTCTCGGAGGAGACCTTCACGCCGGTCACCTTGCCGTCCTCGACGACCAGCTCGGTCGCCTTGCTGCCCATGCGCAGGTCGATCTTCTCGACCTTCTCGACCTCAGCGGTCAGGGTCTTGACGAGGTACGCGCCGACCGGGGTGGTCTTGCCCTCGGCGGTCAGGGCGCGGTGGATACGCATGACAGACGCGCCGCCGAAGGAACCGACGGACACGAGGTTCGCGTTCTTGGTAGCCAGCCAGTCGATGGCCTCGGCGGAGCCGTTCACCATCGTCATGACCAGATCGAGGTTATTGATGCCCTTGCCGCCGACCATGGTGTCCAGCGCAAAGAGCTCGGGGGAATCGAAGTAGCCGGTCGGAGCAGCCTTGTAGGCCTCGAACTGCTCTTCCACCTTGGCGGTCAGCTCGGCCAGCGCCGGATAGTTTTCCTTCGCGCCGGCGATGGTCTTTTCAACAGCAGCGGTGGTCGCGTCCTTCCATTCGTTGCCGTCCTGCGCCGCGGTCTTGGCAGCGTTCATGCCGCCGGTCGCGCGGGAGGTGTTGCCGCCGGTGGAGGCGGTCTTCTCCAGCAGGATGACGCTCTCCACGCCGCAGTCGATCGCCTGCAGCGCAGCGGTCATGCCCGCGCCGCCGGCGCCGATGATGACGACGTCACAGGCAGCGTCGGCAGCCGGCTGGGAAGCGTCTTCCTTCAGGCCGGCGGCGACCATCGCCTCTTCGAGCGCGGCGATCACAGCGTCGGTGGTCATGGTCGCGCCGGAGATGTTGTCAATCTGCGCGCCCTGGTCGTCCAGGATGTCCGCCGCGTAGGTGCCGTCCTTGCAGGCCTCCACGCCGCCGAAGCCCGGAGTCTCGGCGTCGCCGGTAACCACGGCGTCGACGATCTTGCCCTCTTCCACGGTCAGGGTCACGGTGACCGGGCCGCCGACGCCCTGCGCGTCGCCGGTGAAGGTATCCGCAGCCGCGCCGCCGATCATGCAGGCGATCATCAGCAGGGACAGAAGCATTGATACAAGCTTTTTCATCAGAAAAAAACTCCTTCCTTTTTCTCGGTTTATTCATTGTACGATTTTGTGAATTGATTGTCAATCCATTTCCACGCTTTCCCGTCATATCTTTATGCTTATATATCCCATCTGCATTTTCGTTTTTATCTGCGCAGACATCTTGCCGGAAACGCCCAAAAAAACAAAGAAGGAACAAACCCGAAAGAGTCTGTTCCTTCCTTGCTTTCGAAGGGATGGGAGGGGGGAGGTCACACCGTCTATATCAAAGGGATCTGCCCTGTATGGCTCCTGATGGTTTTCCGCGCTCCGCATTTATGAGGCGCAGCGGGAAAGGCCGGACATTCTTTCAAACATCGCCGCCGCGCTTTCCATCGTCATCTCGCCCCGGCGCGCCATCATCAGCACGCCGTACATGCCCACTCCCGCAAGCATGCCCGCCTGAGAGACGTCTTCACCGCGCTCGTGCAGCGCCTCCGCGACAATCGTTTCAACCGCCGGACACAGATGGCTGACCAGACGATCGCACATGTCGCTGTACAGCGCCGCATGCTGGGGCAGGCAGAGATCCTTGAGCATCGGCTCGGTGAAGCAGGCATTCCACGCGCTGTGATCCATGATCCTGCGCATCTTCTGCGAGACGGAAATATCCATGCCGGCAATCTTCAGCATTTCGCTGCCGAGATAGCTGCAATATCCTTCGACCACGGCCTTGACCATGTCGTCCTTGGTCGTGAAGTAATAATAGAACAGGCCCTTGGCCACGTCCACGGCGGTCACAATCTCCGCCACGGAGGTGCGCACAAAGCCCTGCTGGGCAAACAGCTTCGACGCGGCGGCCACCATTTCCGCCTTGCGTTCCTCGGGTTTCTTGACGACGCGCATTGCGTTTCCTCCTTCTGTGATTCGCATATCCGCTGCGCTCTGAACGGGACGCCTTCATCGCATCCCTGTCTTTCTCTTGATGGCGTCATTGTATCAGCCGTCCGGTTATGAAACAATAGCAAACCGTTCAACCATACACGCGCATGTCCGAAATGTCGTTTTGCATGCATCCTCTCATAGGGTGAACAATCAGCTGCTCAGGCTCTCCAGATATCCCTCCAGCGCCTGCACATCGTCAAACACCATGCCCGCAAGCAGCGCCTGCCTGTCCTCCTCGGCCGCAAGCGAAAGGGGAACGTCCGTCTTGCGCACGGCTTCCATCGCCTCGCCGGAAAGATTCTGCATCACATGGAGCATGCCGTCCTCCCCGCCGCGCAGCACCCAATGCAGCGGACAGGGCATCGGAAGCCTGACAGCGATGTCCACCTCCGACGACGAAAAGCCCGTGATCACCGCGCCGGGGACGACCCCGGGCAGCTCCTTTTCCAGCGCCGTGCGCGTCAGGCCCCTGAGCTGCGCCGGCAGGTCTTCCCTGCGCTGGACGCTGTGGCTGCACTGCGCATAGCGGATGGTTCTATGGAGCAGGCAGCCGCTTCCCGTCCGTTCGGACAGGTCCGCCCCGACGGGCTGCTCCTGCGGGGCTTCCTGCTCCATCCCTGTCTGTCCGTCCGCCAGCTGCGGCGTCTGCGCCGGTGCAGGGCTTTCCTGCTGTGTTTTCTCCGTTCCGGCGGGGAACAGGCACATCGCCGCCGCCAGCGCGCCGGCCGCCAGCAGGTATGAATACGGGCGCTCAAATATCCTCAAACGCAAAACCCTCATCTCCTTTGCCAAACAGTCTGACCTGTTTTTTCAAAAGAGATGAGGGTAATTTTTGTTATGCTATTTCTCTTGCCGGGCGTCTGCAGGCCGGCAGGCTTGCCTTATGCGAGCGGCTTTTTGTTCGGCGTGCCCGCCTTGCGCGGATAGGCCTTCGGCGTCTTGCCGGTCTTGTCGGTGAGCAGCAGGCAGTGCGCCCAGTCGTCCCTGCGCGGGACGGGCGCATCCACGACGCCGCGGACCGTGCCGCCCAGGACAAAGGCCGCGCGCTTCGCCGCGACCAGCTCATCCTGCACGCCCGGGCCCTTCCAGGCAATCGCAAGGCCGCCCTGCCGGACAAACGGCAGCGTCAGCTCCTGCAGAACCGCCGCGCTCGCCACCGCGCGCGATACCGCCGCGTCGTACATCTCGCGGTGCTGCGGCATTTTCGCCGCATCCTCGGCGCGCGCATGCAGCGTCTGCGCCCGGAGCCCAAGGCGCGAGAGCGCATCCTCGAGGAAGAGAATTCGCTTATTGAGCGCGTCCAGAAACGTCATCTGGAGATCCGGCCGCAGGATCAGAAGCGGCATGCCGGGGAAGCCCGCGCCCGTGCCCACGTCGATCACCTTCGCCTGCGGGGCGAGCAGCCCCCTGGCCAGCGGCGCGGCGCTGTCCAGATCGTGGCGGTCGATGCGCTCATCCTCGTCCAGCACAGCCGTCAGATCCATCTTCTGATTGTATTCGTCCAGAATCGCATGAAACGCCTCGAAGCGCTCGATCGCCGTCTGATCAAACGCGACGCCCATCGCTTCAAGACCGCTTATCAGTCGTTCTTTATTCATAGCATCCCCTCCAGCCAGAGCTTGATCCAGCTGAGTCCTTCCCGGAAATGGTTCTTGAGGAAGTATTCGGGCTTGGACGGACTGCCCTTACCCGTGGCCGCGATGCCGGCCTGCCGGCACAGCTCCAGCGCCCGCGCGACGTGGTAATCGCTGGTCACCACCAGCGCCCGGGAAAGCCCGCGGCCTTCCATGATCGCCTTCGCATTGGCGAGGTTCTCGCGCGTATTGAACGATGCGGTTTCCGCGACGACGTCCTCCGCCGCCGCGCCGCGCGCGAGCAGCCAGTCGCGCATGACGTCGCCTTCGGCCCTCGGCTCGTTGGCGCCCTGCGCGCCGCAGACGATGATCGTCTGCCGCTTTTCGCGGTAGCTTTCAAGCGCCGCGGTCAGCCTGCGTTCCAGTGCGACGGACGGTGTTCCGTCCGCCTTGACCTGCGCGCCCAGCACGATGATCACATCGGAATCGCCGATCGGCGGCAGATGTGTTTCCTTGTAATAGACAAAGCCCATGAGCCCGGCCGCGCAGGCAAGACCCAGCAGCAAAAGCGCAAGCATTCCCACCAGCAGCCTCCTTATGACCGCATGCCCTGCGATCCATTTCCCGATTGCACGCTTCAAAACATTCTTCTCCTCGTATTCTCCCTGTCATCCGCCCTGCCGCAGCGTCTGCAGCGAGAGGCAGACCCAGCCGTCCTGCTCCTCCCGCAGCACGCCGCGCAGACCCGGGACGTTCCGACTCTGGAGCATGTAGCTGATCTCGCTGTCGGGCGTCATATTGCCGTACTGAGAGGAGCGGATCATCGAAAACGCATCGCCGCCCGCGAAGATCAGGTGGTCGATCAGCTTGATGCCGACCGTCGACAGCGCGCGGATAACCTCGCACGTCGAATCATAATCCGCCTGCGAGGGCTCGGTGATGCCGCTGGGATGGTTATGCGCCAGCAGCACCGCATGCGCGTGATGGCGCAGCGCCGTCTCCACGATCACGCGCGGATACATCGCCACCGCGTCCACCGTACCCGTATGCAGAAGGGACAGATGCAGCACATGGCCGCCCTGATCCAGACAGATCAGATACAGATGCTCCTGATGCGCGCCAAGAAACAGCGGCCCGCAGTATGCCTTCGCCTCTGCGAGCGTCGTCACCACGGGCTTTTCGCCCAGCGCGCTGAGCTGATAGCGCCGCATCAGCTGGGGCATCATCGAAAGCAGCAGCGCGGCATGCCGTCCGACGCCGCTGACACGAAGCAGCTCGCTCTCGTCGGCGTCCAGCACGTTGCTCAGGCTGCCAAACCTTGCAATCAGCTCGTGCGCCAGCGGATTGACGTCCCGCTGCGGAATCGCGTAGGTCAGCAGCAGCTCGAGCACCTCATGCTCGGAAAAGGCGGAAAGCCCTTCGCTGCGCAGTCTCTCGCGCAGGCGTTCCCTGTGGCCCGCATGGATCGATTTCTTTTCGGTCTTTTCAGGCTTTTCAGGCTTTTCAGGCTTTTCGGTCTTTTCAGGCTTTTCGATTTTGATCCCGACCGCCATGCGCCGCCCTCCCTTCACAGTATCGTCTCCTGATCTTCTGCTCTTTCTATCTCAATATACGCTATATACGCTGCTCACGCTTTGTACATGGCAGTCAGCATGCTTTCCAGCTCCCCCATGGTATGCGCCACCGGGCAGCCGGTCTTCTCAAGCCTGTCCAGCGCATTATGTCCCCAGGGCACCAGCACGCAGCGCGCACCAAGCGCATGCGCCAGCTCCGCATCCGCGCACATATCGCCCACCAGTACGGTCTCATCGCCCGCAAGGCCGAGGCGCGCCATCTGCGCCCTGCCGATGTCGGTCTTCTTCATCGCGCTCTCGTCCGAAAGGCCGTCGATCGTGTCGATCAGGCCGCAAAGACCGAGCGCGCCGCACTGCGCGCGCAGCGACTTGTCATACGAGGCGGAGAGCACCGACTGCGTATAGCCGGTCTCCTTCATCCTGGCGACGATCTCCAGCACGCCCGGCACGAGCCCCACGCCGACGGCGCGCTCGTTGAACCTGTCCAGCCAGAGGCGGCTGATCGTCTCGTATTTGTAGATATTCAGATCCACGCCCAGCGCCGTATAAAAATCGCGCACGGGCATGGTCATGTGCCTGCGGTAATCGTCGATGGTGATCCGCGGAAGACCCAGCGTATCGAAAACGTAATTGTCGCAGTCCACGCCCAGCTGCGCGTCGGCAAGCAGCGTGCCGTTGAAATCCCAGATGATGTGCTTCAAATCCGCGAACCTCCCGCTCAATTTGGTTCATTATACGATAGAACAATTCCATGCGTCAACTCATGCGGCACATTCACTCAAACAGCGCGCGGATATCCTCCTGGGTGAGCTGCGTGGGCATCGCCTCGCCGGCGGTGATCATCTGATCGAACAGCTCGCGCTTGCGCGCGCCGAGCCGGACGACCTGCTCCTCGATGCTCCCCCGCGTGATCAGGCGGATGACGTTGACGGTATGCTTCTGGCCGATGCGGTGCGCGCGGTCGGTCGCCTGGTCCTCCGCCGCGGGATTCCACCACGGGTCAAAATGGATGACCGTATCCGCGCCGACGAGGTTGAGGCCCGAGCCGCCCGCCTTGAGCGAAATCAGAAAAACCTGTCCCTCGCCGCCGTTAAACTGTCCGACCATTTCAATCCTGCGCTTGGCCGGGGTTTCGCCGTCCAGATACATGCAGCTGACGCCCACGGCCTCCAGACGCCTTTGCAGGATGCGCAGCATCCGCGTGAACTGCGAGAAAATCAGCGCGCGATGGCCCGCCTCCAGCGCGCCGGGCAGGATATCCAGCAGCATATCGAGCTTACCGCTGGAGGCCGCGTAATCCGGCAGCACCAGCGACGGATGGCCGCAGATCTGGCGCAGCTCCGTGATCGCAGCGAGCACCTCGATCCGGTTCTTTCCGCCCGCGACCTGGGGCCGCAGGCGCATCAGGCTCGCCTGATATACGCGGCGCTGCTCCTCGGTCATGTCCGCCATCATCTCGATCTCGTTCTTCTCCGGCAGCTCGCGCAGCACGTCGCCCTTGAGGCGGCGCAGCAGGAACGGACGGATGCGCCTGCGCAGCACGTCGCTTTCCTCGCCCGTGCCGAATCTGTGCATAAACTGCGCGAAGGAATGCAGATAACCCGGCAGCACGAAATCAAAGATCGACCACAGCTCGCCCGGATGGTTTTCCATCGGCGTGCCGGTGAGCGCAAACCGCGTCTGCGCCCTGAGCTGCTTGACCGCGCCCGCACCGACGCTCATCGCATTTTTGATATACTGCGCCTCGTCCAGAATCGCAAACCGGAACGCGATTGCGCTGAGCGATCCGATGTCCCGGCGGATGAGCGGATAGGAGGTGAGGTACACGTCGATCCCGCAGTCCGGCTTTGCCAGCTGCGCGATGACCTGCGCGCGGGCGCTCTGCGTGCCCTCGCCGGCGACGACGCGAAGCTCCGGCGCAAAGCGCGCGATCTCCGCCATCCAGTTATACACCAGCGACGTCGGCGCGACGACGATCGACGGCCGCCTGTCCTCTTCCCTGCGCGCGGCCCAGAGCAGCAGCGCGATGACCTGCAGCGTCTTGCCCAGGCCCATGTCGTCGGCGAGGATGCCGCCCATATGCAGGCGGTCGAGCGCCTGCATCCACATGAAGCCGCGCTCCTGATACGGGCGCAGCATGGAGCCGATCGGCTCCGGACAGGGCTCGCCCTCCTCGTCCATCTTCGATACGAATTCCTTCACAGAGCCGTCCGCCTGTACGGGCAGCGCGCCGCCCTCCAGCAGGCTCATCATGTACGCCGCGCGGAAGGACGCGATCTCGATCTCCCCGCGTACGGCGCCGCCCGTCTCATCGGGCTCCTCGATCTCCGCGCCCGCCGCCGCCTCCGCCAGCTCGCGCCATTCGTCCATCTCCGTCAGGTCCAGGAACGTGCCGTCCTTCAGGCGGAAATAACGCTTGCGGTCGCGCAGCGCCTGCAGGATCGCCATGACCTCCGGCGCGGGCTCGCCGTTTTCTTCCAGCTGCAGCTGCAGCGCGCCCTCCTGCATGCGCAGCATGCCGGTGAAGCGCGGCCTGCGCGGGGTCATCCTGCGGAACTCGTCGGAGCAATAGACCTCCGCGATCTTCTGCATCTCGTAAATGCCCTCGGTCAGGAAGCGGTATACCATCTCCTGCCCGCTCAGCAGAACGCGCCCCTTCTGCATGCGGAAGCCCGCCTGCGCCAGCAGATCCAGCGCCGTGCGCTCGCCCGCCGCGTCGCGCAGCATCAGAATCCGCTCGTCCGCGCCCTCCTTCGGGACGACCGGGGCAAAGGGATCGATCTCCTCATCGCCGTAGACAAACGTCAGCTTCGCCAGCACGACGCGGTCCTCGCGGTCAAAATACGCCCTGACCCTCAGCGGCCTTCGCACGATGCGCTCGGCCAGCGCGCCCTCGATCGTCACCGCGCCCGCGCGCTCAAGCGCCGGCAGCAGCTCCGAAATCACGCGCGCGCTCTGCGATGCATCGAAGCGGAACGCCGCCTGACCCTCGTTTCCCGCGCCGAGCATCACGCGGACAATCTCCCGCTGCTCGCGCGGCAGGCGCAGCACGTCGCCTTCGCAAAGGACAAACCTGCCCTGCGGATCCAGCGGCCGCAGGGATTTGGGCATCTGCGCGCGGATTTCCAGCTCCCGGCCCGACTGCATCACGCCGAAAAGCAGCTCCGCCTGGCCGTCGAATACGCAGGGGACGGAGATGACCTCTTCGCCCAGCGAGATTTTAAACGGCTTGGCCATCAGCAGCTGCATCAGCCGGCAGACAAAGCGTTCCGGCAGCGTCAGGAACTTCGCCTCAAGCCCCGTCTGCACGAGCTTCCCCTCCAGGCCGCAGACATAGGCCGCGTCCTGCAGCAGGGCGATGATCTTTTTATCCACGCCCGCAAAGCCCATCCATTCCGGCTCAAGCACAAAGCCCTTGCCGAATGCCATGCTCTTCTTCTCCTGCAGGGCCGCAAGGAACTGCGCCATCGACTTGACGACGTACATTCTGTCCTGCCCCACGCGCAGTGAAACGCGGACGGGCTGATCGCCGATCAGCTTCAGCGTCACCTCCAGCTCAAGCGGCGTCTCCGCCGGCAGCGCGCCGGAAAGCGTGCCCATGAGCAGCCCTGCGTTTTCCCGCGCGCGGCGCCTGCGGATTTCCTCGACCGCGCCGGACGCCATCGCCTGCATCAGCGCCGCCGCCAGATGGCGGCATGGCCTGTGCACGTTCACGAAAAAATCGCACGAGCAGCGTCCGCTGAGCTTTCCGCCCGTGCCCACGCGCACCACGCGCCTCGGATCCCCGTCCACGACATAGCGCAGCATGCCGCCGTCCTCCTCCAGGGGATGCACGCCGCCCGCCCGATACAGCGCAAGGCCCGCCGTATATTCCTCCTCCGGCGTAATCCGCCGGAGCGCTTCCATTTCCTCAGCCACAATCTGTTCCCTTTCTCCCAAAAAATCCGAGTAACCTAACTATAATTCTCTCCCCTTCATCCGATTCCTGCCGGTTTTTCAGCGATTCTCTGCAATATAAAAGCGCCTCTGCATCGGGCGGCAGAGGCGCAAGAGGATGCTATTAGGCTTTCGGCGCTTTACAGCGTCTCAAGGAAACGGCCCAGGCGGCGGGCGATGATCGCATGCCCCTCGTCGCTGGGATGCAGACCGTCGGGCATCAGGCGCTCGCGGCAGGTATCATGCGCCGGCTGCATGCCGCTGGTCAGATACAGATCCAGCACCGGCAGCGCGTAATACGCCGCCACCTCCATCAGGATCTCGCGATAGCGAGAAAGCGGCGCGCGAACCTCCAGCTTGCGGTCCGTGCCGTCGCCCGAGGGATCATTTTCGTGCAGGCGGTGCAGCGGAGACATGATGACGACGGGCTTGCCGCAGTACCGCTTCACAAGACCGCTCATCAGCACATGGCACGCGCCGTAGAACGTATCCGGCGTACGGTCGGTGAACGCGCCCAGCGGCGCATCGCCGTGGCCGTAGTCGTTCGTGCCGCCGAAGACGACGACCGCATCCGCAGAAGGATCCATTTCCTCCATGCGCATGCAGAAATGCCGCTCATGGCGCTCGCCGGTGTTCATGCGCTGATTGGCAATCCGCGAGCCGGAAATGCCGTAATTGTTCACCCGCGCGCCGAATTCACGCGCGAGGACGTCGGTATAGCGGTTTTCCTCGCAGCTTGCGCCGACGCCCTCGGTGATGCTGTCGCCCAGAATATTGATGACTGCGTTTTTAAGTTCCATGCCGAGTCCTTTCTTGGGGACGCCGTCCCCAAACCCCTGCAAGGGATTTCTTCTCCTCGCCCGACGCTCGTCGGTCAGGGCAGTTCTGACAGCCCACAGGGCTGTCATTCACTCCTGCCCCAGTTCGGAAAACCGAACCCCTTGCCCCTTCTTCGAGGTCGCTTGCATAGTCGCGCAAACGCTCCTTGCCGCTCCCGACGTTTCGCCTGCCTGTTTCCGTCACCGGCGGCGGCAGGCTCCAGTCTCGCGGCGGCTTGAAGCAGATTTGCAAAAAGCCTCCGGCTTAACGCCGGAGGCCAGGGAATGATATTGTGATTTGCTTTTACAAACCATTGGCCTCGATTGCTGAGCTGTTTCCTTCGCAATCTCACGTCGGAAGTGCCTCCGGCGGCAGCCGGTCAGCAGAACTTTTCGATCGCAGCGCGGATGCGGGCTGCGGCGGCCTCGACCTTCGGCATGTCCTCCGCCGTCACGCCGACCATCGGCTTATGCACGGAACCGAGCGCCAGACCCTCGTTGATCTCGAGCACCTTCTTGATGACCGCGTACATGTGGCCATGGCAGGAGCACAGGTCGGCGATGATGCCGTTGACCTCGTGCTGGATCGGCTGCGCCTCGACGAATTTGCCTTCCTTCACCAGCTCGTCCATCTTCAGGAACAGCTCCGGCATCGCCGCATAGGTGCCGCCGATGCCGCCCATCGCGCCGATCGCGCGGCCTGCGATGAACTGCTCGTCCGGACCGTTGAACACGACGCAGTTTTCGCCGCCGGCGTCAACGAAGCCCTGGATGTCCTGCGTGGGCATGGAGGAATTCTTCACGCCGATGACGCGCGGGTTCTTGCGCATTTCCTTGAAGAGCCCCACGCTCAGCGCCACGCCGGCCAGCTGCGGAATGTTGTAGATGATGAAATCCGTGTTGGGCGCGGCGGCAGAAATGTCGTTCCAGTACTGCGCGATCGCATAATCCGGCAGGCGGAAATAGATCGGCGGGATGGAGGCGATGGCGTCGACGCCCAGCTTTTCCGCATGCGCGGCCAGCTCGCAGCTTTCCTCGGTGTTGTTGCAGGCGACGTGCGCGATGATCGTGCACTCGCCCTTGACTTCCTCCATCACAGCCTCGAGGGTCAGCATGCGCTCTTCCTTTTCCAGATAGATACATTCACCGGAAGAACCGCCCACGTACAGTCCCTTGACGCCCTTGCTCACCAGATGGCGGGCAAGCTTCTTCGTGCGCTCGACGCTCACCTTGCCGTTTTCATCGTAGCAGGCATAGAACGCCGGGATCACGCCGTAATACTTTTCAAGATTGCTCATATGCTTATTTCCTTTTCTTGTAACAGTTCAATTCTTCATACACGCGAAATTATACACAGTTATGCAGGACTTTTCAACCTTGTTTTTTCCTTAAGCACAGAAGAGTTTTCTAGCGCCCTCTGCGCGAAAAAACGGCTTTAGCACTGCAAAACCAAACTTTCCGACCAGGCAAGCCATCGAAGGCCCTTCCGGCCGTGCGATGGCCTTAGAAGCAAGGCGAAGCGCAGCGGCCGCGGGCCCTGCCCGCTTAGCCTTTAACGGCGCCCATGGTGATGCCGCGGGTAAAGAACTTCTGGAACATCAGGAAGATCACGATGATCGGAATGGAACCCAGCGCGGCGCCGGCCATGATCAGGCCGTAGTCCGTGCTCATTTCGCTCTGCAGCTTGGCGATGCCCAGGGAGATCGTGAGCACTTCCGTGCTGTTGAGCATGATCAGCTGCAGGAAGTAATCGTTCCAGGTATTGATGAACGTGAAGATCGCCAGCGCGCCGATGCCCGGTTTGATCATCGGGAAGACGATCTGGGTAAAGGTGCGCGTTTCGCCCGCGCCGTCGATTTTCGCAGCCTCCAGCAGCTCGCCCGGAATGTTCTCGGAGAACTGCTTCATCAGGAACACGCCGAACGGCCAGCCGACTGTCGGCAGGATGACGGCCCAGAGCGTGTTATGCAGCTTCAGGAACGCCATTTCCTTGAGCAGCGGGATGAGAATGACCTGCTTGGGCAGGGCCATCGCGCAGACAAAGATGGAGAAGATGATCGTGCGGCCGGTGAATTTCTTCTTCGCCAGCGCATATCCGCCCATGGAAGCCGCGATGCAGGTGAAGATCATCGCCATCACGCAGACGAACACGGTATTGAACATCCACATGAAGGCCGGCTTTTCAAAGAGCTTGACGTAGTTGGCCGTAACAGGCTCCGTCGGGAACCAGACGGGGATGCGCGCGTTGACCGCCTGCGCGCTCTTGAACGAGCCGGTAATGATCCAGTAAAGCGGGAAGGTGAACAGGAACGCAATGATGATCAGCACGATGACGCTGACAACCTGATAGGGCGTCGTCTGATGGACGCTGTGGTCCTGGTTGCCGGACTTCGGCTTTTTGAAATGATGCACCTGAGGGGCGGCGTTTTTAATGTTTTCGCTCATAATCTCTGCCTCCCCTCTCAGCCGTTATCGCTCTTGGCGAGTTTGAACTGCATGGCGCTGAATACGGCGATGATCGCAGCCAGGATGACGCCCATCGCGCTGCCGTAGCCATAGCGGCTCAGCTTGAATGCATTGTAATAAATGTAGTACATGATGGTCTGGGTCGAGTTGTTCGGACCGCCCGACGTCAGCAGCTGGATCAGCGCGAAGCACTGGAAGGAGTTGATCGTCGTGATGACCAGGATGTACAGCGTGGTCGGCATGATCTGCGGCCACTTGATCCTCCAGAAGACCTGGAGGTTCGTCGCGCCGTCGACCTCCGCCGCCTCGACCAGAGAATGATCGACGTTGGACAGGGCGGATACGTACAGCACGATCGGCTGACCGACGGAGGTGGTCAGCAGGATGAGGATGATGCAGCCCAGCGCATAATCGGGGCTGCCGAGCCAGTTGATGTTCTTGGAGATCAGGCCGAGATTCTTGAGGACGTAGTTCAGGATGCCGGTATACGGGCTGAACATCCACTTCCACACGACCGTAACGGCCACGGAGCCCGTGACGACCGGCAGATAGAAAATGCAGCGGAACAGCGAGGTATAGCGGTCGTGCATCTTGTAGATGATCGTCGCCACCCAGAGGGAGAAAATACAGGTGACCGGAACGGACACCACGACGATCACGATGGTGTTGATCAGCGCCGTCTGGAAAATCGGATCGGCGAACAGCTCTTTGTAGTTGGAAAGACCGATAAAGCGGAAATCGGTCATGGTGTAATCAAAGAAGCTGTTGAACAGGCACAGACCCATGGGGAAGATGACGAACCCCACAAAGAACAGCAGGCTGGGCAGCATGAACAGGTAACCGGCGATGTTCTCGCGGCGCTGGTTGGCCCTGGACAGGCTCGTCCCGCCCTTCATAGCCTTGGTCATAAAAGGACGCTCCCTTCAAGAACACAAGGCCCCTCCCGCGAGGGAATGGGGCCTTGTGCCTGTGTATCAATTCTTGGTGTATGCTTTTAGGATATGTCGCAAACGTCGGTCTTACTTCGCGTTCACGTTGGTGGTGTAGACCGCAGCCTCAGCCTCCACATCGCCGCCGGCGAAGATGCGCTGGAGCAGGTTCCACCATTCGGTGCGCTGGGTCGCCCAGTTCGGGGTGATCTGGTAGATGTCGCCCAGGTACTTGGTGAACATGCCGTACTCGGCGTTGGCTTCCTTCTCGGTGCCGGTGAAGATGTCGCCGAAGGACGCCTTGGTCGGGAAGTAGCCGGTCGCGTAGGTGCTCTTCGGGCCCTGAACCGGGTCGTCGCACACGAACTGGATGAACTTCTTCGCGGCCTCAACCTTGGCAGCGTCTTCGTTGGCGAACAGGCCGAAGCCCCAGATGCCGCCGTCCAGAACCGGGATGCCGTCCTCAGACGGGAAGGTCACGGCGTAGGGCTCGATGCCCTCGGCCAGAGAAGCCTTGTTGGTCTCCAGCAGAGCCGCGTTCCAGCAGAAGCAGGTGGCGGTGGTGCCGTTGGCGAACAGGGCGATCGCATCGCCGGCGACGATGGCCGGGTCAGCCACGAGGGTGCCCTCGTTGACCATATCCTGCAGCAGCTTCAGGCCCTTGACGCCCGCTTCGGAACCGATGGTGTACTCGGTGTGCTCGTCGTTGGTGAACTTCGCGTTGTAGAGGTTGTACGCCAGCGCACGGGTGCCCTGGTCGCCGCCCTGGCCGCCGCAGTAGACGATGCCCGGCATGTAGCCGGCGTCGGCCAGCGCCTTCATCGCGTTCTGGAACTGCTCGAGGTTCCAGGTGCGGTCCTCGTTGAGGTACTGCATCGCGCCGGCAGCCTCAAAGGCGGCCTTGTCGATAACCATGCAGTGGGTGGTCATGCACAGCGGATAGAGGTAGATGTTGCCGTCGGTGCCGGTGCAGA
>JAFSCW010000138.1 GCA_017436605.1 Clostridia bacterium
ATGGCGAAAGGGTCCCACCTGTTCCCATACCGAACACAGAAGTTAAGCCTTTCAGCGCCGATGGTACTTGGCTGGAGACGGCCCGGGAGAGTAGGACGTTGCCGGATTCCATATGAAAAAGCCTCAGACGGAAGTCTGGGGCTTTTTCATATCCGATCGATAATGTTTTACTATCCAGCCATACCAGCAAATGTGCAGCATTGTACTTGGCTAGGTTGCCCGTGGGCGGCGTCCGGTGGACGCAGAGAAGCCCACGGGCAACGCCCGGGAGCGGACACTGCAAAGCAGCATGTCTGCCTATTGATCAAATTGCAGACAAACAGAGAAGAAGCTAGGTTCACGGGAACAAACAAGCGCACAAAAAATCGGGCAATCCGCATGTGTGTATGATATGATTCTTCTATCGGAGGTGAAGGTGCATGAGTGATTGGACGGAGGGAATTTGCGGTGCATTGGCTTATATGGAAGAACATCTGACTGACGAACTGAATATCGCCGATGCGGCCAGACAGGCGTATATGTCTCCATTCCATTTTCAGCGGATGTTTTCTGCGATGTGCGGAGTCAGTGTGGGCGAATATATCCGGAATCGAAGGATGACGTTGGCGGCCGAGGATTTGCTGAACACAGACGAAAAGATTATCGACATCGCCGTGAAGTACGGCTATGATTCGCCAGATAGCTTTGCCCGCGCATTTCAGCGATTTCATGGCATATTGCCTTCACAAGCCCGAAGAAGCTGCGCCAGTCTTCGCGCCTATGCACCGATCAGGATTCAGCTGACAATGAAAGGTGGTCATATGATGGAATATCGAATTGCAGAAAAGCCTGCGTTTACTGTGATGGGCATTAAGCGTATGTTCAGCGACGAAACGAGCTATCAGAAAATCCCCGAATTCTGGCTGGAAGTGATGCGCTCAGCCAATAAGCCTGTGTGCGGCATGTATGGCGTATGCATAGATCTGAAGGAAAACGAAGGAGAATTTGAGTATCTGATTGCGGACAATTACATCCCCTGGAAGGAAATTCCAGCTGGATGTGAAGTGAGGACGATTCCGGCTTCCCTGTGGGCGGTGTTTCCCTGTCGAGGGCCGCTGCCCAAAGCGCTGCAGGATGTGAATACCCGGATGTGGTCTGAGTGGCTGCCCGCCTGCAAGAGCTATCGACTTGCGGGAAACTACAATATTGAGATGTACGCGCCGCCTGCAGAAAATCCGGAGGATACGTACAGTGAAATATGGCTGCCAGTGGAAAAGATCTGAATATGATGACAGAGAATGCAAAGGCATTCTCTGTTTTTAATGAAATGGGGTTGACAAATCCTTAATTTGTGTTATTGTATTATTGTACTAGTACAATTGATGATGGAGGGATGGAGACATGAAATGGTCTTTCTCCAATGATCTGCCCATCTATGCGCAGTTGATTGAGCAGATAAAAACCGGTGTGGCGACCGGAGCGTTCCCGAGGGGCGAAAGATTGCCTTCCGTCCGCGATCTGGCGATGGAAGCGGGCGTCAACCCCAATACCATGCAAAGAGCGCTCGCGCAGCTGGAAAGCGAAGGACTGGTATACAGCCAGAGAACGGCGGGGCGGTTTGTGACGGGGGATGAAGAACGCATCGGCGAGATGAAGCGCAGCCTGGCGCATGGACACATACGGGCGTTCATGGCGGCGATGAACAGCTTGTCGATTGACCGGGAGGAAGCGCTTGCGCTGCTGGAGGCGGAGTATCGAAAGGAGACGGGAGAGGATGAACATTCTGACATGTAAGGATCTGACCAAGAAATACGGCAGGAAGACTGCGCTTGACGGAGCGAACCTGACGATTGAATCTGGTCATATCGTGGGCCTGCTCGGCCCGAACGGCAGCGGCAAGACGACGCTGATCAAGCTGGCCAACGGTCTGCTGACGCCGGATAACGGCAGCGTTGAAGTCTGCGGGATGCGCCCCGGCAGGGAAACGCATGCGCTGGTCAGCTATCTGCCTGAGCGCGCCGTGCTGCCGCTGTGGATGACGGCGGCGCAGACGGTGGATTTTTACGCGGACTTTTATACGGATTTCAGCCGCGAAGCGGCGCAGGAAATGCTTGCGCATCTGCAGATCGATCCGAAGCAGCGGATTCGGCAGATGAGCAAGGGCACGCGCGAGAAGGTGCAGCTGATCATGGTGATGAGCCGCCGGGCAAAGCTCTATCTGCTGGATGAACCGATCGGCGGGGTGGATCCGGCGACGCGGGATTATATCCTCAATACGATCATCAGCCACTATAATCCGGAGGCAGCCGTGCTGATCTCCACGCATCTGATCGCAGATGTGGAAAAGATTCTGGATGATGTGCTGCTGATCCGCCAGGGACAGGTCGTGATGCAGGCGCCGGTGGATCGGATTCGCGAGGAACAAGGCATGAGTGTGGATGCGCTGTTCCGGGAGGTGTTCAAATGCTGAGAAAACTGATGAAGCACGAGCTGCGCGCGACAGGACGCGTGATGGTGCCGATGCTTTTGATTACGCTTATTTGCGCTGTCGGCGGCAATCTTTCCGTATATCATCTGGTGGAGAGCGGCAGCGTCGTGCTGAATTTCCTTGGGATTATGCTGCTGACGGCGTTTTTTGCGGCGCTCGCCGGCACATTCATCGTCTCATTTGTGCTGATGATTCGTCGGTTCTATCAGAATCTTCTGCGCGATGAAGGATATCTGATGATGACGCTCCCGGTGACGGTGAATACGCATGTGCTTGGCAAGCTGCTGGTATCGGTCTTCTGGGCGGCTGTGACGGCGATTACGGCGCTGCTGGCGATGTTCATTCTGATGTTTGAACTGGAGTATGTCGATTTGATCTTCTACGATCTTGGAGAAATGCTCGCCCTGCTGCAGTTTGATGACCTGTACCTGATGGACTATGCGGGACATGCGGCGCTTTTTGTGATCGAGGTAATGCTGCTGCTGGTTGCGGCGGATGCTTGCCTGTGCCTGCAGCTCTACGCCGCAATGGCCGCCGGACACAGCTTTACGCACCACAAGGGATTGTTCAGCGTTGCGGCCTACTTCGTCTTTGCCGCTGGATGGAGCATCCTGAAAAACGGCGCGCAGCGCGTATTTTATCTGGCGGCGCCGGATGGGATTCGTCTTGGCCTGCAGAACATCTCGGCGTTTGCGGCAACGCATATCAACATGCTGGCGATGCTTCTTCTGACCGTGATCCCCGCAGCGCTCTGGTATGCGGTTACGATCTGGTTCCTGAAACACCGGCTGAATCTCGACTGAGCACAGGCCATACATTCCCCCGGACTGAACGGCGTCCGGGGGTTTTCTGCTTTCTGTATTCATGATAGAATACAGGAAGCAGAGCGACGGAGGCGGGAAAAATGCAGTACGAAAAGGAACTAAGGAAGGCGGCGGAACATGTTCGCGCGCTGGGGTATGAGCCGGCGTATATTGCGCTGCATGGCAGCCAGAACTATGGGATGGCGCTGGATACGCCGGAGTATCGGTCGGATTATGACTATCAATGCATGGTCATTCCCTCGCTGTGGTCGCTTGTGTCGGATGAAAAAATGGTGTCGTTTACGGCGGCATACCGGGGCGGACAGATTGAGATCAGGGATATACGACGCTTTGCCCGCTCTGCGGCGAAGTGCAGTCTGGCTGCGCTGGAATGTCTGGCCACGGAGAATGAGCTGGCCATTCTGGAAGGACAGGAAATTGAAAAGATGCGTGCGCTTGTTCCGGAGCTGCTCAGGCAGCAGCCGGAGCGGTTTGCCAAAGCCTGCCGCGGCGGATTCTATGAAAAGGAGAAGAAGCTGTGTCATCCCTTTCCGGCTGCGATGGAAAAAATCCGCGCGTACGGCTATGACGGGAAGCAGGCGCATCACATGTATAGGCTTTTGCTGATGCTGCGCGGATTTGAAAGCAGCGGAAGGATGGAGCTTGTGCCGCCGGCGGAAGCCGTTCCGCTGCTGCTGGACCTCAAGCGGGGGCGTGTGAGCCTTCAGGAAGTGAGGAAGATGATTGTCGACTGGAAAGCGGAAATGGAAAAACGGTATGATACGGTGCTGCTCCGGGCGGGAATGGAAGGGGAAAACCGTGCTGAGCAGCAGCTGATTCATTTGGCTCGAGAGGCGGTCTATCGAAATTGTATCCAGATGGAGAGATACGGCAGGATAGAGCTGAAAGCTTGACGGGAGAAAAGGAATCCCGTATAATGATGAACATATATCGATATGGATTGAGGTTAAGACATGCGCAAATTCGGTTTGAAGGTGCTCAATTTCTTTTCTGTTTTCAGCGTCACGCTTGCAGTCTTTTTGGCAGCGCTTGCCAGATGGGTATTTATGACTTGGGCGGAGCTCCAGATGGAGGAACTTGTATATGAATTGAAGGCTCCGCTGCAGGGAACAGGCTCCGGACTGGTGCTCAGCGGCGTGACAAATGTCATTGTGCCGGCGATGTGCGTCCTCCTGCTGATGATTGTGATGACCCGCATGCTTAAAGGCAGACGATTCTGCGTGCATACGCTGAGTGTGCTTTCCGCAGTCGCGCTGGCTGTGATCTGCTCCACACTGGTCTATGCATGGAACAGGCTGGACATGAGCGATTATCTGGAAGCGACCGGTCAGGACTCAGAGTTTATCAGGGATCATTACATCGATCCGGCTGATGTCAGGATGACCTTCCCGCAGGAGAAACGCAATCTCGTGTATATCTTCCTGGAGTCCATTGAGACGACCTTTGCGGATCAGAACGTCGGCGGCGCGATGACGAAAAACATCATTCCGGAGCTGACTGAGCTAGCCATGGAGGGCGAGGATTTCTCGCAGGAAGGCATGATCAATGGCGCGCATGCCCTGCAGAGCACAGGATGGACGATGGCGGGTATGTTTGCTCATACCAGCGGCCTGCCGTTGAAAATCAGCATCGACTCCAACGCGATGAACACGCAGAAGGCGTTTTTCTCCGGAATGACCAACCTCGGCGATATCCTGAAAAAGGAAGGCTATCATCAGGCGCTGATGGTCGGCTCCGACGGCGAATTCGGCGGACGAGCGCTGTATTTCCGCGAGCACGGCAATTATGACATCCTCGACTATAAGTACGCGCTGGCGGAAGAGCTCATTCCGCCGTCGCATTATGTATGGTGGGGCTATGAGGATGCTAGGCTGTTTGAAATCGCCAAGCAGGAACTGACGGAGCTTGCTGCGCAGGAGGAGCCGTTTAATCTGACGATGCTCACCGTCGATACCCATTTTGAGGATGGCTACGTCTGCGAATACTGTAGCGATACATATGGGGACGATCAGTATTCCAACGTCATTTCCTGCTCAAGCAGGATGGTGACAGAGTTTGTCCGCTGGATTCAGGCGCAGGATTTCTACGAGAACACGACGATTGTTATCGCGGGCGATCACAGGACGATGGATTCCAATTACTGCGACACGGTTCCGGAGGATTATGTCCGCAAGGTGTATGCGACGGTGATCAATGCTGCGGCAGAAAAGACGACGGCAGAAGCGAGAGAGTATTCGACTTTTGATCTGTTCCCGACGACGCTGGCGGCCATGGGCGTGGAAATTGAGGGTGACAGGCTGGGACTGGGCGTGAATCTTTTCTCGGAGGAGAAGACAATCGTCGAAGAGTTCGGCTTATGGAGTGTCAATCGTGAGCTGCGTAAGAATTCGCCGTTCATGGAGCAGATGGGTAATATTCAGACGACCTATCCTAAGGCCACGATTCAGATTGATCCGGGCGAGAAGGACGGAACGATTCTGGTCAGCGTCTGCGATATTAGGGATGCTGAAGAAGAAATCCGCGAGATGAATATGACGCTGACTGCGGAGGACAGTCGCACGGAGACGATCCGCATGAAGCGCGGAGGCAACAAGATTTACACGGCGGAGGCCGATATTTCGCATCTGGAGCGCGGCTATGGCACGCTCACGCTGACGATGACGGGAAAATCGGGCCGGGAATACGAGCTGGAAACCTTTACGGGCAACCTCCTGATCAGCTCGGTGAACAGCCTGAAGGAATATCTGGACAGGGTTTCTGAAATGGAAGGATATTCTATTCTGATGGCTGCGGCGGATGAAATGTCGACCGGCATGCACTGGCAGGCGAGAAAAAAGCTGGAGGAGATGGGCGTTACTTCCGGTCTGAAGAAGTCGGAGGCATACCGAAAGAGCTTCTATGCAGTAATCACGCCGGATGGAGTCGCTGAGGAAATCAGCGAAGAGATGATTTCGACGATGGGAACGCTGCCCGATGGCAGTGAGTATTACGTTCGCAGCCGTGGCCGCAAGGCGGGCAACAAAACCGGCTGTATGATCATTATCGACGACGTGGATTACGCGCCGAGCACGCGCGGCCTCAACGTCGTGGTGTACGATCATGTAATGGGCAAGATTGCGGACGTATCGGCATTTGATACGTATCTGGTCGAGCCGAGTGCAAAAGCGTCAGTGGATGACTTCGGCGTCAGGAATCTGTATGTGACTGTGAGCGATGTCAAACTGGACAAGGAGCCGGAATGGCTGACGCTTCGTTTCTGGAGCGGCTTGAGGAAGGATACCGTGCATGAGGTTGTGATGATCAAGCAGGAAGATGGCAGCTTTGTCGGCAGGGTGAATCTGCCGTATTCTGTACTGGATAAGTGTTATATGGCGGTGTACGGCGTGAACGCCAAGAGCGAAGAGGTTCGCCTGTCTACACTGGAAAGCTGGATGCTGCTGTAAGCGAGCAGAAATCGGACAGCCTCTGCCTTGCAGGGGCTGTCCTGCTTTATGCCGCTTGCGCTTCTGCATGGAATCTATTATAATAGGACACAGCATATTCATTTCCCGAAAGGAGAATTTCATATGGAAAGAAAGAACGCCTGGGCTGCCTATGACGCGGCCGGCATGGAGAAAATCGAGGCCTTTGCGAAGGCCTACTGCGCGTATATCGACGGCGGCAAGACCGAGCGCGAGTGCGTGGCGGAGTCTGTTACGGCGGCGAAGGCTGCGGGGTTTGAGGATCTGAAGGACGTGATTGCCTCCGGCAAGGCGCTGGCCGCCGGCGACAAGGTCTACGTCAACTGGATGAACAAGTCCTTCGTGTGCTTTGTCATCGGCAGCGAACCGATGGAGTCCGGCATGAACATCCTCGGCGCGCATATTGATTCCCCGCGCATCGACGTCAAGCAGAATCCGCTGTACGAGGACAGCGATCTGGCCTATCTGGATACCCACTATTACGGCGGCATCAAGAAGTATCAGTGGGTCGCCCAGCCGCTCGCGCTGCATGGCGTGATCTGCAGGAAGGACGGCACGACCGTTACCGTCGCCATCGGCGAGGATGCCGCGGATCCGGTGTTTTACATCTCTGATCTGCTGCCGCATCTGGCGCAGGAGCAGATGACCAAGACGGCGGCGAAGGCCATCGAGGGCGAGGAGCTGAACCTGATCATTGGCGGCATGCCGGTGAAGGCGGAGGGCGAGGAGAAGGCCAGCGTGACCGCTGGCGTGCTTGCCATCCTCAAGGAGAAGTACGGCGTGGAAGAGGAGGACTTCCTCTCTGCCGAGCTGGAGATCGTTCCGGCCGGCAAGGCGCGCGAGGTCGGCTTCGACCGCAGCATGATCGCCGCCTATGGCCATGACGACCGCGTCTGCGCGTATCCGTCCATGCAGGCCGTGCTCGATTTTGAAGGCACGCCGAAGTATACCCTGTGCGCGGTGCTGACCGACAAGGAAGAGATCGGCTCCGTCGGCGCGACGGGTATGAATTCCCGCTTCTTTGAGAACATCGTCGCCGAGCTGTGCGATGCTGCCGGCGCGCCGGGCGATCTGGCCCTGCGCCGCACGCTGCAGAATTCCCGCATGCTCTCCAGCGACGTTTCCGCGGGCTTTGATCCGAACTTCCCGGGCGCGTTCGAGAAGAAGAACGCCGCCTTCCTCGGCCGCGGCGTGTGCTTCAACAAGTACACCGGCAGCCGCGGCAAGTCCGGTTCCAGCGACGCGAACGCCGAATACATCGCGCAGCTGCGCCGTATTCTGGATCAGGAGGGCGTGGCCTTCCAGACGGCGGAGCTGGGCCGCGTGGATCTGGGCGGCGGCGGAACGATCGCCTACATGTGCGCCAAGTTCGGCATGAACGTGATTGACTCCGGCGTGGCGGTTCTGTCCATGCACGCGCCGTACGAGCTCATCAGCAAGGTCGACCTGTACGAGGCCTATCGCTGCTACTGCACGTTCCTGCGCGACGCCGAGCCGGTGAAGTAATCCGCATGCATCGGGGACTCCCTGTAAAACGGGAGTCCTTTTCTTTTTTTGGAGCAGGGAAGGCGATGCGCGCGTATTTTTGCTGCGGATCCTGATGCGATTGCGGATTTCGGGGCTAGCCGGGACGGGCGTTCTCATGTATAATATATTATGTATGCCTGTGTGTATTTGCATATGGGCATGGACTGATATCATAGGTCTCGGGTGGATATATATGCTGTTTAATTCATTGGAGTTTCTGCTCTTTTTTCCGGTCATCACGCTGATCTACTTTGTCCTGCCGCACAGGGTGCAGTGGATCTGGCTGCTGGCGATGAGCTACTTCTTCTACATGAACTGGCATGCCGAATACGCGCTGCTGATGGCGGCGTGCACGATCGTGACGTTCGTGTGCGCGCGGCTGATTGCAAGGGTATCGGAGCCGAAAAAGCGGAAGGCTGCGCTGTGGGCCGGCGTCGTTTTCAACATCGGCATGCTTGGCTATTTCAAGTATACCGGTTTTTTTCTGGATATCGTTCAGCGCGGCTGCGATCTGCTGGGATTGCCGGTGACGACGCCGAAGGTGTCGATCCTTTTGCCGGTCGGCATCAGCTTCTATGTTTTCCAGGCGCTTTCGTACATGATCGACGTGTACAAGGGGCGCGTGAAGGCGGAGCAGAACCTGTTTAAGTACGCGCTGTTCGTTTCGTTTTTCCCGCAGCTGGTCGCCGGACCGATCGAGCGATCCAACCGGCTGCTGCGGCAGGTGACGGCGGAGCATCGCTTCGACTGGGAACGGACGCGGCAGGGCCTGCTGATCATGCTGCTGGGCTTCTTTGAAAAGGTGGTCGTGGCGGACCGGGCCTGCATGTATGTCGATGCGGTGTTCGGCAGCTGGCAGGCGGCCTCCGGCGCGCAGATTGCGCTGGCGACGTTTGTCTTCGCCGTGCAGGATCTGTGCGACTTTGCAGGCTACAGCTACATTGCCATCGGTTCGGCGAAGATCCTGGGCATCGAGCTGATGACCAACTTCCGCCAGCCGTATTTTGCCCATTCCGTGCAGAACTTCTGGGCGAGGTGGCACATCAGTCTGTCCACCTGGTTCCGCGATTATATCTATTTCCCGCTCGGCGCGGGCCGCGGCGGCAAGTTCAAGCAGGCGAGGAACATGATGATCGTCTATACGGTCTCGGGCCTGTGGCATGGCGCGGCGCTCAAGTACGTTGCATGGGGCATGCTCAACGGCGCGCTGCAGGTGATTGAGGGGCTGCTGCCCCAGCCGAAAAACAAGCCGAAATTTCCGAAGCTCGATCTGCTTTTGCATATCCTGTGGACGGATTTCCTGATCCTCATCACGATGCTCATCTTCCGCGCCAGCAGCATGCGCGCGGCGGCGGGCATGCTTTTGAGGATTCCCACGGCATGGAACGCGCCAGCGATCGCGACGGGCTTTTCCGGGATGCAGGCACTGTGTACGGGAATCTGCTTCCTTGTGCTCTTTGCCATTGAGCTGATCCACGAAAAGCGGAAGACGCTGACCGGCATCACCGACAAGCTGCCGGGCTGCGTGCGGTTTGTGCTGTATCTGCTCGCTGTGCTCGCGGTGATCGTCTTTGGCGTATGGGGCCCGGGCTACAGCGCGCAGGCGTTCATCTATTTCCAGTTCTGATCGCGGGCGCGGCCCGCATAGGGGATAATCAACGTGAAGAAGAAAACAATTCTTTATGTCGCTGCATGGCTGCTGGCGCTCGTCGCCTGCGTGGGCCTGCTCGACGGGGCGATGCGCCGGGACGACGGCGCGAGAAAATACGACGCCTTCTTCGGCGACGAGCTGGGCTTTGACGTCTTCCTGATGGGAACAAGCCGCATGTTCGACAGCGTGTCGCCGGTGGAGCTCTGGCGCGATTACGGCATCACCAGCTACAACCTTGCCAATTCCTCCGAGCCGCTGGATGTGACGCGCTGGGTGCTGGATCTGGCGATGGATGTGCACATGCCCAAGGTCGCCGTGATCGACGTATACTACGTCACCCACAGCGTCGACGAGAGCTGGACGTATCCGTACAGGCATATGTTCCTGGACGAGCTGCCGCTCTCCATGACGCTCAAGAAGTTTGAGGCCGTCCGCGCGACGCTGCCCAGGAGCGAATGGATGGAATTCATGTTCCCGTTCTCACTCTATCACGGCCGCTGGGAGGAGATTCTCTCGGGCAATGTGGAGCGTCAGGTGGACTGCGAAAGCTTTACCATGGGCGGCGAGCTGCGCTTTGGCCGGTATGAAAAGACGTTTGAGCGCGTGCAGGAGATCAGCGGCGAGGAGCAGCCGGGCTATCAGGCGCTGCGGGAGATCGCGGCCCTGTGCCGCGAGCGCGGGGTGACGCCTGTGTTTGTGATGGTGCCCGCGCCGATCGACGCGCGCGAGCAGATTGCCGTCAACGGCGTGGCGAAAATCGCGCAGGAGGAGGGCGTCGTCTTCCTCAATATGCTCGATGAGAATGTGATCGACTACGCGGCGGACTGTTACGACGAGGTCGGTCATCTTAATCCGGACGGCAACGCGAAGACGACGGCCTGGCTGGGCGCGTGGCTTGCGGAGCATTTCTATTTTGAGGACAAGCGCGGCGATGCGCGCTACAGCTATTGGGATGAGCATGTCAGGCAGTATGAGGCCTACCGTGCGGCGAACTGGCCGTGAGGTTTCCCTTGACAAATCCCTATGCTCTGATACAATGAAGAGTGGATCAATGAGTACATTTTGACCATCTGAAAAGGAGATTCAGCATATGACTTTTGAAGCTTTGACCGAGATTATCGTGGGCGCGCTGCCCAATTGCGACGAGGCGAAGGTCCAGCCGGACGCCCGCCTGATTCCGGACGTCTGCGCCGACAGCCTCGATACCGTCGAGCTGGCGATGGCGCTGGAGGACAAGACCGGCGTGAATGTGCCGGACGACCTGATGGCGACCTTCCGTACCGTTTCCGATCTGCACGATTACCTGAACGAGCATGGCGCTTGAGGCGATGACCGCCCGGGCGCGGCTTGAAGCGACGCTGGACGCGGGCACCATCTGCGAGCTGTTTGAGGCGCTCTGCGGCGGGGATCCGCTGTCCTTCCCGGGCTACATGAGCAAGCTCGAGGCGCAGCGGGAAAAGACCGGCATGCGCGAGGCGCTCCTTTGCGCGCAGGGCGAAATCGACGGCATGCGTGCGGTGGTCTGCGTGCTCGACGGCGGCTTTTTCATGGGCTCCATGGGCTATGCCGTGGGCGAGAAGGTGGCGCGCTGCGCCGAATACGCGATGGCGGAAAGGCTGCCGCTGATCATCTTCAGCGCCAGCGGCGGCGCGCGTATGCAGGAGGGCGTGGTTTCTCTCATGCAGATGGCCAAGACGAGCGCGGCGATCGAGCGGTTCAAAAACGCGGGCGGGCTGTTTATCAGCGTGCTGACGCACCCGACGACCGGCGGCGTTGCGGCGAGCTTCGCTTCCCTTGGCGATATCATGCTTGCTGAGCCGGATGCGCTCATCGGCTTTGCCGGACCGCGCGTTATCGAGCAGACCATCGGCCAGACGCTGCCCGAGGGCTTCCAGCGCAGCGAATTCCAGCAGGAGCACGGCTTTGTGGATCAGATTGTGCCGCGCGAAGAGATGAAAAAGACGCTTTCGCAGCTGCTCCGGCTGCATGGCTTTGGAAAAAGCGAGGTGCGGGCATGATTCGTGAAACGCTTTCAGAGCTGGAACGTGTCGAGAAGAGGCTGACGACGGCCGGGGAGGAGGAGCGTGCGCATCTGCTCTTTGAGCAGGCGGCGCTCATGCACCGGCTGGAGAACCTGACGGCGGAGCAGAAGGTGCTGCTTGCGCGTCTGCCGAGAAGACCCAAGACCATGACCTATATCAACGCGCTGTTCACGGATTTCTTTGAGCAGCGCGGCGACCGCCAGTGCCGCGAGGACAGGAGCATTGTCGGCGGCATTGCGATGTTCCATGGGCAGCCCGTGACCGTCATCGGCCACAGGAAGGGCGCGACCATCGAGGAGAACATGGCGTGCAATTTCGGCATGCCGGGCCCGGAGGGCTACCGCAAGGCCATGCGCATCATGCATCAGGCGGAGAAATTCGGCAGACCGATTATCACATTCATCGACACGCCCGGCGCATACCCCGGCATGGAAGCCGAGGAGCGCGGACAGGGCGAGGCCATTGCGCGCAATCTCGCAGAGATGAGCTGCCTGCGCGTGCCCGTGATTTCGATTATCACCGGCGAGGGCAGCAGCGGCGGCGCGCTGGCCATCGGCGTGGCGGACAGAATCCTCATGCTGGAAAACGCATATTATTCTGTGGTTACGCCGGAGGGCTGCGCGTCGATCCTCTGGAAGGACGCCAAAAAGCGCGGCGAGGCCTGCGCGGCGCTGGGCCTGACGGCGCAGGATCTTTATCGGCTCGGCATCATCGACGGCATCATTTCCGAGGCTGTCGGCGGGGCGCAGCGGGATCTGCCCGGGCTGCTTGACGCGGTGGACAGCGCTATCCGGGATGCGCTTGCGGAGCTGATGCCGCTGTCCGGCGAGGAGCTTGTGCAGCGGCGCTACGAAAAATACAGAGGCATATAACATCCTCGCCGCCCGGTTCGGGCGGCGAGGGTGCTATGGAGATTTGGTTCAAAAAATAAACGGACACCCCGCGTGGGGACGAGGATAAGCATATGTATGGACTTAGACTGATCGGCACGGGAAAGGCGCTGCCCTCCCGGGTGATGGACAACGAAGCGATGACGGCCTATGTCGAGACGAGCGACGAATGGATTACCACCCGCACGGGCATCCGCCAGCGCTATTTCTGCAGCGAGGGCGAGAGCACGACGACGCTGGCGATCGAGGCGGCGCGCAGGGCGCTGGAGGATTCCGGCGTGGACAGGAGCGAAATCGCCTGCCTGCTGGTGGCGACGTCCTCCGGCGAATACGCGATGCCAAGCACGGCGTGCATGGTGCATAAGGCGCTGGAGCTGAACGAGGATATCCCGGTGATGGATCTGGGCGCGGCCTGCGCGGGCTTCCTGTACGCGGTCGAGACGGCGCGCGCGCTGCTGATGGCAAACGGCGGCAGGTATGCGATCGTCATCGGCGCGGAGCAGATGAGCCATGTGCTGGACATGACCGACCGCAACACCTGCGTGCTCTTTGGCGACGGCGCCGGCGCGGCTGTGTTTGCGCTGGAAGAGGGCGCGGAATACTACAGCGTCGTGGGCACGCGCGGCGACATGGCGATCAAGGTCGGCGGTCCGCGCAGGGAACAGCCGATGGAGATGGACGGACAGAGCGTGTTCCGCTTCGCGGTTTCGACGATCCCGATGTGCGTGGACAAGCTCCTGGAAAAGAGCGGCGAGACGCTCGATGCGGTCGACTGGGTGGTCTGCCATCAGGCAAATCAGCGCATCATCGACGCGAGCGTGCGCAGGCTCGGCGTGCCGGCGGAAAAGTTCTACAAGAACCTCGACCGTTACGCCAACACCAGCGCGGCGAGCATTCCGCTGGCGCTTGCCGAACTGCGCGAGAGCGGCAGGCTTGTTTCCGGCCAGAGGATGATCATGTGCGGCTTCGGCGGCGGCCTGACCTGGGCCGGCGTGATGATGCGCGCATAAGCCGGAAGGGACGGTAAAGACGATGAAGCTTGCGTTTCTGTACGCGGGCCAGGGCAGCCAGAAGGCCGGCATGGGCCGCGATCTGTACGAAAACTATCCGGCGTTCCGCAAGGCGTTCGACGCGGCGGCGCTCGATTTTGACCTCAGGCGCGTGTGCTTTGAGGATCCCGACGGGGTGATCAACCAGACGCAGTATACCCAGCCGTGCATGGTCGCCTTCGCTGCGGGCGTGACGGCCGTGCTGCGCGAGCAGGGCGTCGTGCCGGAATACGCTGCCGGTTTGTCGCTTGGCGAATACAGCGCGCTGTGCTGTGCCGGCGTGTTCACGGCGAAGTCTGCCGTGGAGCTGGCCGCCTATCGCGGCGCGGCGATGGCGAAGGCTGCCGAGGGTGTGGAAAGCGCGATGACGGCGGTACTGAATCTGGATCGCGAGGCGCTTACGCGCTGCTGCGAGGAAGCGAGTGCGCTGGGCGTTGTGCGCATCTGCAATTATAACTGTCCCGGTCAGCTGGTCATCGGCGGCGAAAAGGCTGCCGTCGTCCGCGCTGGCGAGCTGGCGAAGGAGGCGGGTGCGAGGCGGCTGATGCCTCTGCGCGTGAGCGGCCCGTTCCATACGCCGCTGATGCAGCCGGCAGCCGACGCGCTGAGGGCGCGCTTTGAAAGCGAAGCGTTCGGGACGATGGAAATCCCGGTGCTGTTCAACTGCCTCGGCCACGAGATGGGCGAGGGAGATACAATTCCCGCGCTGCTGGAGCGCCAGGTGCGTGACAGCGTCTATATGGAGGACACCATCCGCCGCCTTGCCGAGCTGGGCGTGGATACGGTGATCGAGATCGGCCCGGGCCGGGCGCTCAGCGGCTTTGTCCAGAAGACCGTGGGCAATGCGATCAGCTGCTATGCGATCGAGGACTGCGCTTCCCTGGAAAAGGCGATCGAGGCCGTCAAGGCATAAATCTGCAAAGCAATCAAAAAGGCGAACCGGAAGGAACGCCTTTTTGTTTTATATGGATTTTGTACCAGCGACTGTTTTCTGCACAGCTTATCGCACGACGCGCAGGGTCTTGACCTCAAACGCGCGCATGGAAAGCGCAGACGAAGCGGAGGAGACGACGAGCTGCTGCTGCGGGTTTTCGAGCATATCGCAGATGAAGAGCTTCCTGACCGGGAAGCCGAAATGGATGCGCGTATTGCAGGCTGCATGGGCGCTTTCGTACAGGCGGACGATCATATCGCCGCTGCCGTCCTCGGCGAGCTTGACGGTGTCGATGATCACGTTCGGCGCGTCTGTATGCATGAGGGAAACGGCGGGCGCGCTGCCCTTCGCGCTGGTGACGGGCGCGTTGAGCTCGAAGCCCTCGCGAACGACATTGGAGGAAATGAACGGGCCGTCCCAGACGTAATAGCTGTAGGTAAAGTCGTGCTCGCCGCGGTCGGCGTAAAGATCCGGACCGGTCGGCGCGCGCAGGAGCGTCAGGGCGATTTCATCGCCGAGGGCGGACACGCCGTACTTGCTCTCGTTGAGGACGGCGGCGCCGCGGTTTTCATCGCACAGGGCGGTATAGCGGTGGTTGCAGACCTCGAAGCGATCCGCATCGTAGGGACGGCTTCGATGCGTCGGGCGCTTGACATAGCCGAACTGGATTTCGTGAATCGCTTCCTCGGCGTGGATGCCGGTCGGGAAGGCGGCCTTGAGCAGGCGATGCTGTTCCTGCCAGTCGACGTGGGTGATGAAGTCGATGCGCGTGGAATTCGCTTCCAGCGCGATGATCTGCGTGACGGTGGATTTGCCGAAATGGCGCGTGACCTTCACAGCGCAGCGATGCGGCGTTTCCTCGACGACCTCGAGCACGCCGTCGTAGCCCAGATCCACCGGCTGCATGCTGTACATGCTGTCGATATCCCAGGCGTCGAACTTGCGCGGCACGTCCTTATACAGCCTCAGGACGTTCGCCCTGCGGCCGATGCAGCGGCGGCCGTTCAGTTCACAGCCGAGGATTTCGCCGAGCATATTCAGCTCGACGGTCAGGATACCATTGCCCAGGATCGCGCCGCTGCCGACCGGGCAGACGAGCACCGGGTACTGCGGCAGGGTGCGGTCGATCTCGCTCGACCAGCCCATCGGCGGGAGGACGGCATAGCCGTATTCGCCGTTTTCCTTCACCAGCGCGCGGCGCGGCCAGGAGAGGGAATTGAAATACGTCGTGCCCTCGCTGCCGCCGGCCAGCGCTTCGCGGGCGGAATCGGCGACGGTATTCGCGCTTTCGAGGATTCTGCCGTAAAGCGCGCGCGCTTCCTCGTAGACTTTTGCGATCGAGGAGCCGGGCAGGATATCGTGGAACTGATTGAGCAGGACGGATTTCCAGGCTTTATCGAGCGTCTCCTGCGGATAGGGAACAGAACCGGAGGCCGCAGCGGCCCAGAGCTCCGCCTCGCGCAGGGCGAGCTCGCTCTTGCGGTTGCCGCGCTTGATGGCGGCCTGGGAGGTGTAGGTGCCCCGGTGGCACTGGAAGTACAATTCGCCGACATAGCGGTTCTTCGGCGCGCCCTGCGCGGCGAGCTCGCTAAAGAAATCGGACGGCGCGGTGATGTCCATGCGCGGCGCGCCCTGAAGATCCTTCTGGCGCAGGGCGTATTCGATATGGTCGCGGCAGGGGCCGCCGCCGCCGTCGCCATAGCCGAAGGGCAGCAGGAATGCGGACAGATCGCGCTTCTGGACGCGGTTTTTCCAGCGGGAGACGGAGGTCGCCGCATCCGTGCGGGAGGTATAGTCCATGTGCAGGAAGCTGGTGACCTCGCTGCCGTCCATGCCCTGCCAGGTGAAGTAATGATAGGGGAAGGGATCGGAGCCGTTGTAGGTCCAGAAGATTTTCTGCGTGGTCAGGTATTTGACGCCGCAGCCGCGAAGGATCTGCGGGAGGGTGGCGCTGTAGCCAAAGGTATCCGGCAGCCAGAGGAGCTGGCAGTCCACGCCGAATTCGTCCTTATAGAATTTCTTGCCGTGCATCAGCTGGCGGATGAGCGATTCGCCAGAGGTCATGTTCGTGTCCGGCTCGACCCACATGCTGCCGTCTGCGATCCACTGGCCGGCGCGGATCTTTTCCTTGATCCGTTCATAGAGCTCCGGATAGAGCTCCTTGCAGATCTTGTACGTTTCAGGCTGGCTCTGGATGAACTTGTAATCGGGATACAGGTCCATCAGGCGCAGCTGCTGGGCGAAGGTTCTGGCGACCTTGCGCTGCGTTTCGCGATAGGGCCACAGCCAGCAGACGTCCAGATGCGCATTACCGATGGCGGCCATGCGCGGGGCGGTCGTGCCGTTGTGCGCGGCGAGCACGGGCGCGATGGCCTCGCGCGCACGGGCATAGTCGGCAAGGCGCGCCTCCCGCGCCTGCTCGAAGTCCACCAGCAGGGTGAAGCGCTCGAGCGCCTCCTCGATTTCGGCGGAGCGCAGGGAATCGGGATCGCCGGCGGAGAGCAGATCGCGCAGGGTTGTGACGTCCAGCCAGAGCTGATAGGCCGTCTCATGCCAGACGCCGTAGGTGCTCGCGCGCAGAACCTGACGCGGCACGTCCTCCGACTCGGGGAGGAAATCTCCCGGGCGGACGGGGCCGGTCGCGCAGGCGCCCTGATGCTCGCCGGGATAATCGTGTCCGGCATAGGCTTCAAGGAGCAGGTCGTAGCGCTCGCCGGGCTCGGCGCTGAGGGTCAGCCACTGATCGCAGATGTAGTGATGCGGGACGGAAACCCATTCCGCGCGGCGCGTGCCGAAGGCGCGGCCGTTCACGAATACCGTCGCCTCGCCGCCCATGCGCAGATCCATGACCATGCGCTGCCCCTTTACACATTCAGGCAGGATGATTTCACCGCGGAGCCAGAGATAATGCCACTTTTTGCCCCAGGGCGTGCCGGGTGCGATGGGCGCGAAATCGCGCGAGAGCGCTTGTTCGGGGGAAAGCATGTCGGGCGTTTCGAAGCCGGAGAATTCGATCGTTCCGATGGGTTCATAGAATTCCTTTTCCAGCACGGCCAGCCAGTGCTCGAGCCGGTCTTTCCATTCGGGTTTCATCTATGCGTGCCTCCTTTGTCCGTGAGAGGTGGAATGACTGGCTTTATTGTATCGTGCCGTATCGCGGCGCGTCAAGACGCGGGCAAAAAGAAAAGCCGGAGACAGGAATCCGTCTCCGGCAGGTTCGGGGAATCAGAGCATATGGACGCAGCCCTCGCGGAAGGAGAGATAGGCGGTGTCGCCAACCTTGTAGACCTTGCGGCCGACGGGGCAGTAGTCCTGGAGCTTGACGAGGGTATCGCCGACCATGAGGTGATAATTCTGATAGGCGCCCATGAAGCAGGAAAGCACGACCCTGCACGGAAGCGCGCCTTCGTCCGCGAGGATACCGGCCTCGGGGCGCAGGACGACGCGGCAGGTTTTGCCGACGGGGAAGCCGTCCGGGTTATCCACGACGACGTCATGCCCGGCGATGGAGAGCGTGCAGCGGCGGCCGTCGACTTTGGTGATGTCGCCGGTGAGGAAGTTAACCTCGCCGATGAAGTCGGCGACAAACTCGCTCCTGGGGTGATGATAGATGTCTTCCGGGCTGCCCATCTGTGCGATGACGCCTTTGTTCATGATGATGATGTTGTCGGAGATCGCCATCGCTTCCGCCTGATCGTGGGTGACGTAGACGGCGGTGATGCCCAGCGTCTGCTGGATGCGGCGGATCTCGGTGCGCATGGAGACGCGCAGCTTGGCGTCGAGGTTGGACAGCGGCTCATCGAACAGCAGGACGCTCGGCTCCACGACCATCGCGCGGGCGAGGGCGACGCGCTGCTGCTGGCCGCCGGAGAGCTGGTTGGTCATGCGGCCTTCCATGCCGGTGAGCTCGACCAGTTCGAGGATCTTTTCGACGCGTTCGTCCATTTCCTTTTTCGGAACCTTGCGCAGCTTCAGGCCGTAGGCGACGTTATCGTATACGTTGTAATGCGGGAAGAGCGCATAGGACTGGAAGACCATGGCGGTGTCGCGCTTGTTGGGCGTGAGCGCGTTGATGGCCTGATCGCCGAGGTAGATTTCGCCGGCGTCCGGGCTTTCGAAGCCCGCGATCATGCGCAGGGTCGTCGTCTTGCCGCAGCCGGACGGGCCGAGCAGCGTCACGAAGCTGCCGGGCTTGATCTCCAGGGAGACGTCGTTGACGGCATAGAAATCCTTGCCCGTCTTGGGGTCCTTATAGATCTTGGAAATATGCTCGAGGCGTACGCCCTTTTTTTCTTTGCCGGCCATGTTATGCCTCCTCCTTTGCGCGGATTGCGCGGCTGGTGCCGAAGTGTTTGATGACCCAGTTCATCACGACGATCGCCGCATAGACGATGGCGATGAGGATCGTTGCATACGCGCAGGCGACGCCGTAGGCGCCCTTCTCCGCGAATTCGTTGATGCGGCAGGTGATGAGCAGATAGCGCGGGGTCACCAGCAGGATGATCGCGCTGATGGCCGTGATGGAACGGACGAAGGTCGTGACCAGACCGCTGAGGAAGGAATCCTTGATCAGCGGGAGGGTGACGGACATGAAGACCTTCGCGCTGCCCGCGCCCAGGTCATAGGCCGATTCCTCGATGGATTTGTCGATCTGGCGCAGAGCGGAGATGCCGCTGCGCGTGCCGACGGGCAGGGAACGCACGACAAAGACGATGACCAGGATGACGCCGGTACCGTAGATGCCCTGCATGACGCCCGTGCGGAAGAGACCGCCCGCGAAGCCGCGGATGAAGCCGACGCCCAGGACCGTACCCGGGACGGCCATGGCGAGCATGGAGACGAACTCGATGAAGCCCTTGGCCTTGAAGCGCTTCTTGACGACCAGATAGGAGATGATCATCGAGAGCACCGCGGTGATGGGCGAGGCGATCAGGGAGAGGACGAAGGAATCGATGAACGCCTTGAAGCCGTCGTCGCGGAAGAGCTGCTGGAACCACTTGAGGCTCAGGCTGTAATCGCGGCCCCAGAGCTTGAAGAGCGCGCCGAAGGGGATGGAGATATACATGAGGATGACGAAGGCGGAGATGAGGGTGCAGACGATCGTCAGCGGTACGCGGACGCTTTTGTCCTCGATGAGCGCGCGCTCGCGGCTGGCCTTGCCGGTGAGCGTCGCGGCGGTCTTCGCCTCGAGGTAGTATTTCTGGATCAGGAAGAGCACCAGCGTGATCGCCAGCAGGACGACGGCCATTGCAGCCGCGCCGGTGATGTCGTAGCTGCCGCCGGTGATGCGCAGGTAGATGGTCGTGGCGAGGGTGTCGTAGTTGCCGCCGATCATCATGGGATTGGCAAAGTCTGCGACGGACTCGATGAACGTGACCAGGAACGCATTGCCAAGGCCCGGGAGCATCAGCGGGAGGGTGACGGTGGTGAAGACCTTCATGCGGCTGGCGCCCATGTTGCGCGCGGCCTCCTCCATCGAGGGATCGATGTTCTTGAGCAGGCCCTTGAGCATCATATAGCACACGGGGAAGAAGGTCAGCGTCTGGACGACGGCAATACCGCCGAGGCCGTAGACGTCGCTGTCATAGATGCCCAGCAGCTCGCGGGTGATGAGGCCGCCGCGGCCGAAGAGCAGGATCATCGAAAGGGACAGCACGAACGGCGGGGAGACGACCGGGAGCATCGAGACGACGTCGAACATCTTCTTGACTGCGCGGCTGCGGACGTTGACGTAGCAGTCCACATAGGCAAAGAGCAGGCCGATGATCACCGAGCCGAAGCCCGTAATCGCGCCGAGCAGAAGCGTGTTGTAAAAGGCGCGGTTGAAGGTATAGTCCGCAAAGATGCGCGGGAAGGAATCGAAGGAGAAGTAGTTCTTCTGTACCTTGACGTAGGTGTTGGCCGGGTCAATCTCGTCGCCCTCCTTGAGAACGCGGCCGTTTTTGGCGAAGAGATACCCATAGGAGCCGGAAAGGGAATCGACCGCAAGGGTTGCGGCCTTGCCCTTGTTATTCAGGATTTCAACGGTCGGATGACCGCTCTGATCGCCGTAGCGGATATCGGCCGAACCGGCGATGACGCTGTCCAGCGGGATAAGGTTGGTCTCGCGGACATAGACGCTGTCCAGCAGGAGCATGGCCAGCGGATAGAGGATAAACAGGGCGAGCAGGACGGTCAGGACGCAGACCGTGATGACGAGCACGGGATCGGCAAAGAATTTCTTGCGCTCCAGCGCCGCGCTCTGGCGTGTTTTCATGGGCGTTCACCCCTTTGAATGAATTGGTGATAGGCAAAAACGGGAAAGAAAAAGGGATGGGGCTTTCCCCCATCCCCAAGAATAAGATGCTTCCTCAGCCCGAAAGGGCGCAGGCGTGCTGCTTACTCGGTCTTGAAGCGGTCGTCCGCAGCGTCGCCGAGGGCGTTGAAGTAATCGTTGACGTAGTTGGTGGTGTTGTTCTTGGCGTCCTCGAAGTCATAATCGATGACGTTGTTCGGGTCGAGGCCGAACGGCTCGACGGCCTTGGGCTGCTGGGCGGAATTGATGACGAGGAACTGATAGCTCTCAGCGTCGTCGGCGAGCTCGACGCACTCCGGAGAGAGCGCATACTCGACCCACAGCTTCGCGGCGTTCGGATGGGCGCAGCCCTCGAAGATGGCGGTCGCGCCGATTTCGAAGGAGGTGCCTTCCTCCGGGATCACCAGAGCGATGTTGTCGTAGCCCTGCAGGATCTGCGCGATGCCGTCATGCAGGAAGCCGATGCCGATCACGCACTCGCCGATGCCGACCTTCTTGGACGGGCCGGAGCCGGACTTGGTGTACTGCGCGACGTTCTTATCCAGATCCACGAGGTACTGGATGCCTTCGTCGTGGCCCTTCATCTGGACCATGGTGTTGATGACGAGCTTCGCGGTGCCGGAGGTGTTCGGGTTGGAGACCCAGATCAGGCCGGCGTATTCCGGCTTGAGCAGGTCGTTCCAGCCCTTGGGGGCTTCCAGGCCCAGGCGGTCAAGCTCTTCGGTGTTGACCATGAAGCCGAGGATGCCCTTGTAGATGCCGTACCAGTAGCCGTCGGCGTCGCGGTACATCGGGCCCGCGAGATCGGCGGCGTTGGCGGCTTCATACGCCATCAGCAGGCCGGCCTTGGCGCTCTCGTTGTACGGGTCGGTCGTGCCGCCGAACCAGACGTCGCCGGACGGGTTGCCCGCTTCTTCGTTGATCTTGGCCTGCACCTCGCCGGTGGACAGACGCTGATAGTAGGTCTTGATGCCGTAGAGTTCTTCAAAGTGCTTGGCAGCGGCGGCCAGATACGGTTCCTCGCAGGAGCCGTAGACGACCAGCTCGCCCTCTTCCTGCGCGGCTGCGATCAGGGCCGGGTCGATCTCGGCGCTGGCGATGCAGGCGAAGGAAAGCGTGAGCACGAGGGCAAGAAGGAGCGCGAACAGTTTCTTCATAGTCGGTATCTCCTTTTCTTTTTTCACATAAACCAGCGGACGGTTTATGCAGGCCTGCGGCCTTTTGATTGCTTTCATTATATAGGCTGCACAAGAGCATGTCAATAAAAAGATTATCGGCCGCGGGGACGGACGGGAAAACAACGGGGAGGGAAGGGATGGAAGGCATGGCCAAAAATAGTTGAAAAACAGGAGGCGTTGTGCTATACTTTTTTAGACAGTAGGGTGGGTTTTTGGCGTTTTTTGAGTCCCAAAAGCCTGCGAGGAGTTTTGCTGCGGCGCCAGAGCGCGAAAAGCCTGCGCCGGGGCGCGGATGGGAGGCCTCGATACGATGGAGATCCGGATTGTCGTGGCGGCCCACAAGGCATACTGGATGCCGGACGACCCGATGTATCTGCCGCTGCATGTCGGCCGCGCCGGGCGCGGGGACATCGGCTTTGCCGGGGACGATACGGGCGAGAACATTTCGCAGAAAAACCGGACTTACTGCGAGCTGACCGGGCTGTACTGGGCATGGAAGAACCTCAGCGCCGACTACATCGGCCTTGTCCATTACCGCAGGCATTTTGCCGGCGGGAGATGGGGCGGGAAGCGTTCGCGCGTCATCACGCAGGCGCAGCTTGAAAAGCGTCTTGCGCGCCGGGATGTGCTCCTGCCGCACAAGCGGCACTACTTCATTGAAAATACATATGATCAATACGTCCATGCGCATCATGCGCAGGATCTGGACGAGACGAGAAACATACTTGCACAAAGCCATCCGCGCTATCTGCCTGCGTTTGACGCATGCATGAAGCGGGAGAGCGGGCACAGGTTCAACATGCTGATCATGAAGCGGGAGAAGCTGGACAGCTACTGTACGTTTCTGTTTTCCGTGCTCTTTGAACTGGAGAAGCGGCTGGATATCTCCGCCTACAGCGATTATGACGCGCGGGTGTTTGGCTTTGTGGGCGAGCGGCTGCTGGATGTATGGCTGGAGGCAAACCGCGTAGACCATGAGGATGTCCCCTATGTCTTCATGGAAAAGCAGAACTGGCTCAAAAAGGGCGCAGGGTTCATCCGGCGCAAGCTTGCAGGGGGAAGAAGAAGGAGTTAACGGTGACATATGATTATCTGATTGTGGGGGCAGGCCTGTACGGCGCGGTGCTCGCAAGAGAGATGACGGATCGCGGATACCGGTGTCTTGTGATCGACCGGCGCGCGCATATCGCGGGCAACGCCTATACAGAAGATACGGAAGGAATTGTGGTTCATCGCTACGGCGCGCATATCTTCCATACAAACGACGAAGGGGTCTGGGCGTATGTGAATCGCTTCGCGCGGTTCAACGGCTTTATCAACAGCCCGATTGCCAACTACAAAGGCGAAATCTACAACCTGCCGTTCAACATGAACACCTTCTCGCGGATGTGGGGAGTGAGCACCCCGGCGCAGGCGAAGGCAAAGATTGCTTCTCAGCTGGAGGAGCTCGACCTGAAGGAGATCACCAACTGCGAGGAGCAGGCGCTCTCGCTTGTGGGCAGGGACGTATACGAAAAGCTCATCCGCGGCTACACGCACAAGCAATGGGGAAGACCCTGCAAAGAACTGCCGGCGTTCATCATCCGGCGCCTGCCGTGCAGGTTTACCTACGACAACAATTACTTCTGCGACCGGTATCAAGGCATTCCAGAGGGTGGCTACACGAAGATGGTCTTAAGAATGCTGGAGGGCGTCGAGGTCAGGCTCGGGACGCAGTACCGGGATCTTCCGCCGGACATCGCAAGGCGCACGGTCTATACGGGCTGCATCGACGAATTCTTTGATTACTGCCTGGGCGAGCTGGAATACCGTAGCCTCCGGTTTGAAAGCGAGACGCTTTGCGAGGAGAACCACCAAGGCGTGGCTGTCGTCAACTACACGGACGAGGAGACGCCCTATACCCGCGTGATCGAGCACAAGCATTTTGAATTCGGCACGCAGGAGAAGACGATTATTACGCGGGAATATCCGATGGCTTGGGAAAAGGGCAGGGAGCCGTATTATCCCGTGAACGACGAAAAGAACGCGGCGCTGCTTGCGCGCTATCGGGAGCTGGCGAAAACCCGCCCGGATGTGCGCTTCGGCGGAAGGCTGGGCAGCTACTGCTACTACGATATGGATCAAGTAATTGCGCAGGCGCTTGCGGACGCTCGTACCGAGGCTGCGCAGATGGAGGCCGGCGTATGAAGGGCAAAGGAATCCGCGCAAGGCTTTCGCGCATCCGGCGGGAATACGGTCCCCGGGCGCTGAAGGAGAAGCTGGTCAAGAACCGGTTTATCTTCGAAGAGCTGTGCAAGCGCGACTTTAAAAAGAAATACAAGGGTACCGTGCTGGGCATGGGCTGGAGCATCCTCGCGCCGCTTTTGACGCTGCTGGTGATGAAGCTGGTGTTCACGCAGTTCTTCGGCAGGAACGCCGAGCACTATACGATCTACCTCTTCTCGGGCAACCTGTTGCTTAACTATTATCGGGAAGCGACCAAGGGCGGCATGAACAGTCTGTACGAAAACGCACGGATCTTCACCAAGATCAACGTGCCCAAGTATCTGTTTCTGCTCAGCCGGATTTCGTCTGCGACGATCAACTTCCTGCTGACGCTGATCATCTACTTTATGTTCGTGGCGGCGGACGGCATTGCCTTCCATATCCGGTTCCTGTCGCTCGTTTATCCGGTAATCTGCCTGACGGTGTTCATCATCGGCGTGGGCATGATCCTCTCGGCGCTGTGTATCTTCTTCAGGGATATCCAGTATCTGTACGACGTATTCCTGACGCTTTTGAGCTATGTTTCAGCGATTTTTTACTATGTGGATGCCTATCCGCAGGTAATTCAGCGGCTGTTCCTGCTCAATCCCGTGTATGTGTACATCAAGTATTTCCGCGTTGTGGTCATCAACGGAAATCTGCCGAGCTTCCAGTTTCATGTGCTGTGTGCAGCATACGCGGCAGCGGCGATGTGGCTGGGGGGCTGGCTCTATAAAAAGAAGAACCATCAGTTCCTCTATTATGTATAAGGGAGGGATGGACGTTGGCGATCATTAAGGCGCACGAGGTCTCCATCCGCTACATCACAGGGGACTTCAAGGAAATTGGTCTCAAGGAATACCTGCTGCGCAGGATGCGGGGCGAATACAAGATCAACGAATTCTGGGCGGACAAGGACGTATCGTTTGAGCTGGAGCGCGGCGACATGCTGGGCATCATCGGTACAAACGGCGCGGGCAAGTCGACGCTGCTCAAGGCGGTTTCGGGCATCATGGTGCCTACGCGCGGCTGGATCCGTGTGGATGGCACGGTTGCTGCGCTTCTGGAATTGACGTCCGGCTTTGACAATGATCTGACTGTTCGGGAAAATACCTTCCTGCGCGGCGCGCTGCTGGGCTATACGCGCGAATTCATGAACGATAAATATGAGGAAATCATCGACTTCGCGGAGCTCTGGGACTTTCAGGACAGGCCATTCAAGCAGCTTTCCAGCGGCATGAAGTCCCGTCTGGCGTTTTCTATCGCGTGCCTTGTCCATCCGGACGTCATCATCCTGGACGAGGTGCTCGCTGTGGGCGACGGCGCATTCAGGGAGAAAAGCGGAGAGAAGATGAAGGAAATCCTATCCGGCGGCGTGACAGGCATACTGGTTTCACATTCGCTGACGCAGGTCAAACAGATGTGCAACAAGGTACTCTGGCTTGATCATGGCGAGCAGATGGCCTTTGGAGACGATGTCGGCAGGATCTGCGATGACTACTATCGTTTTTTGCAGGAACGCCGTGCGAAGCGATCCAGAGCAAAGGCGCAGGCGGGGAACTGTCCTGACGGCCGGAATCAGACAGTCAGAAAATAGGACATACCTTTGAAATGTTTGGAAATAGACAAAAGGATTTGAAACGCTGCGGCTGCAAGGCCGTAAGATAAACGGCAGAAAAGAAAGGGTGGAACGTAACGATGAAAAGGATTCTGAGCCTCGTTCTGGCTTTGAGCATGCTGACCGGCATGCTGCCTGCGGCGGCCATTGCGGAAGCAGAAATGCTCGTCGACGAACCGGTGGTCATCGAGGCGCCGGCTGTTGCCGAAGAGCCGGAAGCCGAGGAACCGGTGATCGAAGAACCGACGCCGACCCCGGAACCCACCGAGGCGCCGACTCCGGAGCCGGTGGAGGAGCCTGAGGTGATCGCCGAGGAGGAGACCGAGGAAGCCGAGGAGCCGGTTGCAGTGCCGGAGGAGACCGAGGCCCCCGCCGAGGAAGAGACTGAGGAGACCGAGGAGCCGGTCGTAGCGCCGGAGGAGACCGAGGCCCCCGCCGAGGAAGAGACTGAGGAGACCGAGGAGCCGGTCGTAGCGCCGGAGGAGACCGAGGTCCCCGCTGAGGAAGAGACCGAGGAAACCGAGGAACCGGTCGTGACTCCGGAGGAAACCGAGGCTCCCGCCGAGGAAGAGACTGAGGCGCCCGAGGGAACCGAGGAGCCGGTTGTGACCCCGGAGGAGACCGAGGTTCCTGCCGAGGAAGAGACTGAGGCGCCGACTGTGACGCCGGAGGAGACCCCGGCTGTCGATGAACTGCCGGAGGTCGAAGAGTCCGTGACGCCGGAAGAGACGGTCGTGCCGGAGGAGACTCCGATTGTCGGCGAGGCTGAACTGCCGGAGCTGCTTGCTACGATCGTAAGCGTGCCGCAGGGCCTGAGCGCGGCGGGCTACAATCTGGAGTACTGCAACGTGACCTGGGTTGCCGTCAGCGGTGCGACGGGCTATGAGCTTCAGCGCAGCGAGGACGAGGATTTTGCGGATCCGGTCAATTATGTGCTGACGGGCGCGGGAACGACCAGCAAGACGCTGAACGATCTCGTTCCAGGCACGGAATATTTCTTCCGTATTCGCGCCTATGTGACCGACGCAGACGGCACCAGCCGTTCCCTGTGGTCCAATGTGGTAAGCGTGCGGAACCTGCCGGGCATTCCGGAGAAGGTGCGTGTTGAGGCGCAGACCGGCGCGACGGCGAAGATCACCTGGAATGCTGTTTCCGGTGCGGATGGCTATGTCGTGAACTGGAACGGCGAGGATGACATTGAGCTGGAAGGCGTTTCGAACACCTCTCTGACTGTTGACGGTCTGGAGCTGGGTGTAGATTATGTCGTGGCTGTCTGGGCATACTGCGAGATCGACGACGAAACCACGGTTTCCGGCGAGATTGACTGGCAGATCTATACCCATACGCCGCCGGCCCCGAAGAACGTGAAGACCAGCACCTCCACGCTGTCCTCCATCAAGGTCAGCTGGGATGAGGTCGAGGGCGTGACGGGCTACCGCGTATACCGTTCCTCCAACCTGGGTGCGAGCGCCGATCTGGTCGGAGAGATTCCGGATGGAACGGAGAACGTCTTCATCGACGACGTGAGCATCGTCGCAGGCCAGACCTACTATTATCACGTTACCGCCTATTATGATACCGAGTACGGCACGACGCTGGAAAGCCCGATCAGCGAGATTGTCAAGGGCAGTGCGACGCCCGCCGCCCCGACCGGCGTGACCGCCGTAGCAGGCGACGGCATGATCACCCTGACCTGGGATTCCGTACCGTATGTTGCGGGTTACATCGTCCATTCCAGCAGCAGCAAGAACTTCGCGACCTATGTCGAGACGATCTTTGACGCCGCCGAGCAGCTCCTGTATAAGGATCTGGGCGTTGGCGTGGGCGTGGGACGCTACTACCGCGTCTGTGCATACGTCGGCCCGACCTCCAGCCCGATTCAGGGCCCGTGGTCCACGACGGCCTACGACATGGTTCGTCCGCTGCCGCCGAGCAACATCACCCTGACCAACACGGCGTATAATGCCATCGCCATCGACTACGACGGTGCGGCCGGCGCTGCGGGCTATGAGATCTGGCAGAGCACCGGCAGCGGCTATGAGAAGGTCCGCACGACCAAGTATGATACGGCATACACCTTCACGGGCCTGACCTGCGGCAAGACCTACAGCTATAAGCTGCGTTCCTACATCAAGGATACCGACGGAACGACGCTCTACGGCGAGTATTCGAATTCTGTCAGCCTGATGGCCAAGCCGCCCAAGCCTGCAAGCGTTTACGCGTATCCGGTTTCCGGCAAGGATCAGATGGAAATCGTCTGGGACGCCGTGCCGGGTGCAAGCGGCTACTACATCTATGCAAACGAGAACAATACCTCCGATCAGCTGATTGCTACGGTTGAGCCGGAGGAACTCAGCTATATCGCCGAGGATCTGCATCCGGGCAGCGAATATGTCTTCTCTGTCTGCGCATATCGTCTTGTCAGCAGCAAGGAAATTGCGGGCGAGCTGGGCAAGAGTGCATCGACCTACCTGACCGTTCCGCCGGTGACCAACCTCAAGGCGACGCCGGATACCATGGAAAGCGTCAAGCTGACCTGGACGGCTGCGGCGGGCGCCGAGGGCTATATCGTCAGGGTCTATGAGGGTACTGTCGCCGACAGCGATAAGCTGTTCAAGACCATGACCACCACAAGCAAGAGCGCTGTCGTCGAAGAACTGGTTGTGGGCTATGATTACCTCTGTGTCGTCAATGCATACACGAAGGTTGGCTCCGTGACAAAGGAAAGCGCGGTATCGGCTTCCATCGTGGCCAACGTCATGCCGGATACCCCGACGAGCTTCACCGTATCGGCGAACCCGAACGGATACGGCGCGAAGATCACCTGGAAGAACGTCGACGGCGCGGACGGCTACCGCATCCAGCGCTCCACCAAGGCCGGCAGCGGCTTTACGAGCCTCGTCATTCTGGACGGCGAGACCGACGGCAGCGGCTCCACGACCTACACCTATATCGACGATGTTGACGCGAGCAAGGCGGGCACGACCTACTACTACCGCGTGGCGAGCTATGTCGATGCGCTGGGCGAGCGTCATTACAGCCCGAATACCTCTGCAAAGTCCAACCGCGTGGTGGCATCCGCACCGAAGAATCTCAAGGTATCCGCAGCTACGCTGACCAGCGTGACCTTCAAATGGGACGCCGTCAGCGGTGCGACGGGCTATAACATCTACCTGGCTGAGAAGTCCTCCGGTCCGTACTCCAACATCGGTACGGCTGCGGGCGCGAGCTATACGGTGACGGGCCTGACGGTCGGCAAGACCTATTATGTCAAGGTTCGCGCGACGAACGTCAGCGGCAGCATGACCGTGCTGGGTGCGGCGAGCAGCGGCCTGGCCATTTCTCCGGCTCCGGCTGCCCCGACGGGTCTTACCTTTGTTCGCCATGCTAAGAGCATGACGTTGAGCTGGAATGCAGTCTCCGGCGCTTCCGGATACGCGATCTACTATGCCAAGGGCAACGGCGCGTATACGCTCAAGGGCTACACGGACAAGCTGACCTATGACGTGACAGGTCTGGATGCCAAGCAGACCTATAATTTCCGCGTTTACTCCTACAGGAGTGCGGGAAATCGTGTGCTGAGTCTGGATTATGCTTCCGTGAAGGCGAGCACGCAGGTAGAAAAGGTACTGAACCTCAAGAGCGAGTCGAAGAATTCCACGACGCTGACGCTGACATGGGACAAGGTGATCGACGCCGAGGGCTATGAGATCTCCCGTGCGACCAGCTACTCCGGCACCTATACGAAGATCGCCGAAACGACGAAGCAGACCTATGATGTGCAGAATCTGGAGACGGGCACGACGTTCTATTATCGCGTTCGTGCGTACGTGACCAAGAACGGCAGCCGCATCTATGGCTACAGCGCGACGAACTACAACAAGACGATTCCGCTGGCGCCGACCGAGCTGAAGCTCAAGAGCCGTACGTCCTCCTCCATTACCGTGACCTGGAAGGCTGCCGACAATGCGGACGGCTACAAGGTCTTCTGCCGCAAGTATGCGCAGGGCAGCTATCAGCTGGTGACGATGCTGGTTGGCGAGGATGTGACGGAGTACCGCATCGACGGTCTGGATCCGGGGAAGAAGTATCAGATCATCATTCGTTCTGTATGCCAGAATCCGAACGGCAAGTATATCAACGGCGACGCAAGCACGGCGTTGGTTGTTGATACGCTGAAATAAGATCAATCATCATTTGGCCGCGCGGGCGGCAAAGCAGCAACGAAACGGAGGGAGAGCGTATGAAGCATCATGCCTCTCCCTCTTTTTGTATGGCGCATGAGGATACGCGGCCGGCGATTTCGGTTATCGTGCCTGCGTATAATGCCGGACGATGTCTGCCTGCCTGCGCGGCTTCTCTTTTTGAACAGTCGTTTGAAGGGTTTGAACTGCTGCTGATTGACGACGGATCGACAGACGATACGGCCGTCGTGATGGCGGAGCTCGCGCAGAAGGACGCGCGCGTCCGTCTGCTTGCACATGAAAAAAACCGCGGTCTTTCTGCGGCGAGGAATACGGGGCTGACCGGAGCGCAGGGCGAATATATCGCCTTTGTCGATGCGGATGACGTGGTTCTGCCGGCATATCTGGAAAGGTTGTATGCGCTGTGCGTAAGTCTGGACGTCCGGATGGCGGCCTGCAACCACACGATTGTGCGCGGCGGACGGCGGACAGCGCGATTTGACGCGCGCGCAGGAGAGAAAAAGATGACCGCGCGCGAGGCGGCACGGGAGCTGCTTTACCAGCGGGCACCGGATGTGAGTTGCTGGGGGAAGCTCTACAGCAGGGAATTGTTTGACGGCCTTGCTTATCCCGAGGGAAGGATATACGAAGACAGCTGGCTGTTTCCGGAGCTTCTTCTGAGGGCGGAGCGGATGGCGTATACGTCCGAAGCGCTCTATGACTATATTCAATACGGCGACTCGCTCAGCCACGGGAGCTATACGCCTGTGCGTATGCAGTATGTGGAAGCTGTAGACAGGCTTTGTTGCCTGCTTGAAAAGGCGTATCCGGAGCTGCGGGACGCGTGCAGGGTGCGTAGGGCGCATGCGCGCATGAGCGTGCGGCGGTATCTTGTGGGATGCAAAAAGGAACTGCGCGATATGCGCGCCGAGCTGGACAGGGAAATCTCCAGGGATGCGCTGCAGGTGATCACGGACGGGGAAACGCCCATGCGCGACCGCATCGGGGCAGCCGCCATTCTGGCAGGTCCATGGGTGTATGATACGCTGTGGACGATATATGAAAAGCTGAGAAAATAAATTGCCGACGGCCATAGCAGGGCCACTGGGCATTATGGACGACGAAAGGAACGGTGGGATCATGGAGGCAAAGGCGTTTTCGGTGATCATGCCGGTATATAATGTGGCGCCATACTTGACAAAGGCGCTGGACACGCTGCTTCCGCAGTGCGGAGACGATGTGCAGGTGATTGCGGTGGACGATGGTTCCACGGACGGAAGCGGCGGGATTCTGGATCAATATGCAGGGCGATATCCGCAGATGGAGGTTATTCACCAGAAAAACGGCGGCGTCGCACGGGCGAGAAACGAGGGATTGGCACGGGCAAGGGGAGAATATATCCTCTGGGTCGATCCGGACGATTGGGTATCGGCGGATTACCTGACCATTATCCGCAGGGAAATCCGGGAAAAGCACCCGGATATGCTGATCTTTGACTATGCGCACTGGAACGGGGCGGCGCGGGAAGAAAAAAGATATGCGAGAACACCGGGAAAGCAGGAGATCGGCCGTGTGCTGATGGATCTTTCGCGCGACTGGCGGCTGACAAGCGTGCTTTGGAACAAGGCGATTCACCGGCGTTTTTTCGAAGGCGCGCACTTTGATGAGCAGCTGCGCTGTCTGGAGGATTACGCGCTGATCTATCCGATAATGATGTGCATGGCGCACATTGAATACGTGCCCGAGGTGCTTTATGCATATCGCATCCGGGAGGACGGGCTTGTGCGCGCGCCGGATCTTGAGGTGGGCTATGAGAGCTTCTGTCAGGCGATGAAGCGATATGACACCATGCAGAAAAAGGGCGCGCCTCATCATGTGATGGGCACGCTCCTGCAGGCAAAGGGTTACCTCTGCAAATACTATATCTGCGGGATGCCGCAGGAGAGAACTGCGCGGGAAAGGTATCGACTCTGCCGACGGCATCTGATCCGGCATGCAGGGCTGGTTCTTGCGGACAGAGAACTGCCCGGAAAGGAAAAGCTCAAGTACCTGCTGATCGTGCTTCCCTTTGTAGGACGGATCTATGGCGCGAAGAAGCGCCGGGCGACCGGGCGTCCCCGCTGACGAAGGAAATCGGGGGGAAGAAGAAGCCTACGGCAGGAAATAGCATATGAAGCGCGAATATAATATCAGTTAGAGATTGGGCCGCAGCATGCCCGAAAGCGAAGGAAGCAAAAGATGAACGGGAACGACATTATGCACGCAGGAGACGACGGAGTGTCCGGGCGTGAGAACATTATGCAAACCGAAAAAGAGAACGCAGCGCAGGAGGACAAGGTCTTTGGCCCGCTGGTGAGCATCGTTGTGCCGGTGTACAATGCGCAGCGCTATCTGGACGAGACGCTTGATTCCATCCTGCAGCAAACCTACGCCAGCATCGAGGTCATTCTTGTGGACGATGGCTCCAAGGATGATTCGCTCGCCCTGTGCCGGCGCAGGCAGGCGGAGGATGAACGCATCCGTGTCATCGCGCAGGAAAACGCAGGCCCCTCTGCCGCGCGCAACCGCGGTATTAGCGAAGCCAGGGGCGAATACCTGATGTTCGTGGATTCGGACGATCTGGTTCATCGTCTGGCGCTGGAGAAGATGGTTGCGGCGATGCAGGAGGGCGATCCGCGCGAGATCGACGCTTACTGCGATGCGGCAGTCAAGGCGGTCTTCCATCCGCAGGAAAGCGGCGAACCCGGCAGCGAAGAGGACAAAGAAAAAAAGAAGCTGACGGACGAGGAACGCGAAGCCATGCGCGAGCAGGCGCGCGCCATCCGCCGGGAAGCGAGGGAAGAGGCGCAGAAGGCGGGCATGCTGCCGCAGAGGGTTGACCTTGTGATCGGCATGTATGCGCTGTATCACGAGGGAGACTGGCTGGGCGGCTGCAAAAGCCGCTGCTATCTTTCACGCGGACCGAAAAAATTCATGGATCAGCGTGCGCTGACGTGGCTGTTTTCCAGCCCGAAGACGAGCCTGCTGGCCGTGTCTGTCTGGGGTAAGCTGTATCGCATGGATATCATCCGTGAGCATGGCGTCGAATTTCCGCTGGGCGTGAGCTATGAGGAGGACTGCCAGTTCAACCTGCGCTACTACGCGCATGTGCGCTGCGCGGTGGGTATCCGGCAGACGGCGCTGTATTACCGCATCAGGCCGGATTCGCTCTCCAAGGGTTTCAGCGGGAAGCAGTTTCCGTTTCTTTGCCAGGGATACGAAAAGCGAAAAGCGTTTGCTGCGCAGTTTGAAAGCGAGGAGCTGCTGCGCCGGATTGATTCGGTGTTCTTTGTGGTAATCGTTACCCAGATGAAAAAGGCGGCGGCTTCGTCGATGAGCCTTACGGAAAAGAAAGCGGCATACCGCGCGATCCTCGGCGCGCCTCAGGCCCAAAGGGTCATCGCCTCGATCGAGCGGCCGCATGGACGCATATCTAAGGTAATTTACGATGCGGCTGTCGGCGGGAGCGAGGGCCGGATGGTCTTTGTGCTCTGGCTCTACGGGATCAAGCAGAAGCTGGTTGCCATCAGAAAGATTGCAGACAGGAAGCTGATCCGGCCGGCAAAGCGCAGGCTGCGTCCTGTCAAGCGCATGATCAAAAAGCTGCTCGGCAGAGGATAAGGCTGTATCCGACGCGGAGCGGAACCAAGAAAAGGACTAAAGGAGAGGGAAAGAAATGAAGAAAAGGGTCGGCCTGATCACGTTCCATTTCCCCTATAACTGCGGCGCGGTGCTCCAGTGCTGGGCTTCTCAGACGGTCATGGAGAGAAACGGCTGCGAGGTTGAGGTCATCAACTATGTGCCGTGGTATCACCGCAACCGCTATACCCCGTTTAAAAATCCCTTCCAGTTCGCCATGCAGCGGATGAGGAAGTCCGAGAAGATCAAGCTGATTGCATGGTGCTCCGGCTTTGCGCGCGCGGTATATTCGTGGCGCCTTTTTGCCAAGCACATGCCCAGGGAAAAGAAGTTCTACGGATTCATCAACAAGAACCTGCATCTGACGCGCATGTATCGTTCGATCGACGCGCTGCGCAAGGATCCGCCGAAAGCCGACGCCTACGTCTGCGGCAGCGATCAGCTGTGGAATGTGCATCTGACCGAGGGCTTTGACGAGGCGTATTTCCTGCGCTTTGGCGGGGATGATGTGCGGCGTATTTCCTATGCGGTCGGCGCGGACTTTACCGAGGCGAAAAACCCGGAGGCAGAGCTGCCGGAACTGCTTTCCCGAATGGACGCCATCTCGCTGCGCGAGCGCAAGAGCTGGGCGGCTGTCGAAAAGGCGACGGGCGGACGGCTTCCGATGCACGAGAGCATCGACCCGACGCTGCTGCTCACCCGGGAGGACTACGAGTCGATCGAGGAGAAGCCGGAAAACGTGCCGGAGCGCTTTGTGCTCACCTATGTCATGCCCAACGAAAGTGCACACAAGGTATTCAACGCTGCGCGCAAAATGGGCGAAAAGCTGGGGATTGCCGTGATCGACGTGAACGGTAATCCGCTTGGCATCAACAAGCGCATCGAGGACAACCGCATCTGCTCGCCGGGCGAATTCCTGTGGTATATCCGCCATGCGGAATATGTCTTCACCAACTCCTTCCATGGTACAGTATTCTCGGCGATCTATGGCAAGCAGTTTATGGTCATGCCGCATTCGAAGACGGGCAACCGGACGACGGAACTGCTGGCGAAGCTGGGGCTTTCGCAGCGCGTGGCCAAGACCGGCGATCTCGCCTTTGCGCATGCGGATGATCCTATCGATTATGAGGCTGCTCAGGAGCGGATCGGCGCGCTGAGGAAAGATTCGCTCGATTACCTGATGAAGAACATCGGGTTCTGAATTCATTTTGATTGATCCGGAGGATGATTCATGTATACGTCCATTCAGAATGTGTCGATCATCGTTGCGCTGCTCAAAGAGCATAACATCCGCCATCTGGTGCTCTCCGCCGGTACGCGCCACGTGCCGCTGGCGCACTCGGTGGAAAACGATGATTTCTTTACCTGCTATTCCGTGGTCGATGAGCGCAGCGCGGCGTATTTTGCGCTGGGCGTCGCCAAGGAGCTGCGCGTTCCGGTAGCGGTGGCCTGCACATCCTCGACGGCGACGTGCAACTATCTGCCTGCGGTCAGCGAGGCGTATTTCCAGAATATTCCGCTGCTGGTGCTCACCGGCGACAGGGATCCGTATCTGCTCGATCAGCTGGAGGATCAGATGATCAACCAGGTGGATATGTATCATAATTTCATCCGTAAGAGCGTTACGCTGCCTGTGGTAACGACCGAGCGCGAGGCGATCTATGCCCAGCGGATGGTGAACGACGCCCTGCTGGCGCTGCGCAGCCATAACGGCGGACCGGTGCAGATCAATTTCCCGATCAACCAGACGATCGAGGAGATCGCCGATGCGAGCGCGCCGGAGCTGCCGGCGGTCAAAGCGATCCACAGGCTGGAGATCGAATCGCCGCAGAGCGCATGGAAGGCCATCCAGCAGAAGCTGGCAGACAAGAAGCGCATCATGATCATCTGCGGCAGCGCGCTTCCGGCGACGCAGGAAGAGAAGGACGCTGTGACGCGGTTCTTCGAGGCATACAACTGCGTTTTCTGCACGGAGTATCTCTCCAATCTCGATGTGCAGGGGTGCGTCAATACGTATCTGCTGGGCGAGGCGATTACGGGCGAGGTTGTGCGCACGGTGATTCGCCCCGATCTGATCATTTTCTTCGGCAACAATTATGTCTCCCGCTGGAAAGCGATGCTCAAATACCAGAAGGGGCTTTGCGAGAGCTGGCAGATTACGCGGGACGGCGATATCAAGGATCCGTTCCAGAATCTGACGAACGTCTTCGAGTGCTCGCCGCGGTATTTCTTTGATTGGATGGCTGAGCACGCGGGCACGGGGCGCAACGATATGGAAATCTACAGCACCGTGAGCGGCATGAGCGAGAGCATCAAGCTGCCGACGATGCAGCAGCTGATCGACAAGACGAACGGCTACATCAAAGCGGACGCGAAATTCAAAAAGCTCCCCGAGCCGGGCGAGAAGGATCTGATTCCGGCGGGGTATCTGTCCGGTTTTGCGGCGATGTACGGCCTGTCCAGGCATATCCCGGCGGGCAGTCTTGTGCATCTGTCGATCCTCAACAGCACGCGCATCACGCAGATGTTCCCGCTGAAGAAGGATGTGACGGTGTATTCGAACATCGGCACGGACGGCATCGACGGTTCGATGTCCACGTTCTACGGTCAGGCGGATTCCACGGACAAGCCGTGCTATCTGGTCATCGGCGATCTGAGCTTCTTCTATGACATGAATTCCGTGGGCATCCGCCATATCGGAAAGAACGTCCATATTCTGCTGGTCAACAACGGCGGCGGCGCGGAGTTCTATTTCTCGATGGGCCCGGCGCGCCTGCCCAACATTGACCGACACATTTCGGCGGCGCATGAAAAGAGCGCGAAGGCCTGGGTCGAATACAACGGATTCACCTATATGAGCGCGAGGACGCTGGAGGAATACGAGCAGAAGGTCGAGGCTTTTGCCAAGGCCGAAGGACCGGTGATCATGGAGGTCTTCACCGAGAAGCTGCGCGATGTGACGATCCTCAAGAGCTTCCGCCGCTCGATTCAGATCAAGACCGGCGCGGCGAGCGTCGCGCAGAAAGTTGAGAGCATTCCGATCGTCGGCAAGGCGCTGGAAACCGAGGCAGGCAGGAATTTCAAAGACAAACTCAAGACGAATTTCAGGAAGCTGTTCTGAGCCAGAAGCAGATACAAGGAGACGGATACATGGGTAAAATCAAGGCAATGATCAAGCGCGCTGCGCGATACATCATCAAGGGCGTGCCGAATGTGACGATGAATGTGAACGTCGCAGAGATCAAGTACGGCGGCATTCTCGAGGGCAAGAAGGTGCTCATCACCGGCGGTACGCGCGGACTGGGTTTTGCCATTGCGAAGCGCTGTCTCGAGGAAAAGGCGAAGGTGACCATCACCGGACGCACGATGGAGGCGCTGGAGAAGGCAAAGGCGCAGCTGGGCAATCCGAAGGAACTGTATCTGATCGCGCACGATATCCGCGATTACGACCGCGACGAAGAGGTCATACAGACGGCGCGCAGGTATATGGGCGGCGTGGATATCCTGCTGAACAACGCGGGCGTTTCCGTGCACGATATCAACTACGCGACCTGTACGCAGGAAATGTGGGACAGGCAGATGGACACGAACCTCAAGGGCGTGTATTTTCTGACGCAGGCGTTCATGAAATACTACAACGAGGTCGGCAAGAAGGCAGGAAAGATCATCATGATGGTTTCTGAGCGCGGCCTGTATGGCGATGACGTGCCCTACGGCCTCGCCAAGCGCGCGCTGATCAGCTATACGGAGGGCCTTGCTGTGAAGCTGATCGGCAAGGGCGTGCGCGTGAATGCGATTGCGCCCGGCGTTACGGCGACGGATATGACCGGATGGGATCCGAACGGAGACCTGTATCGCCCGTACTGCCGCGGCAAGCGTGTGCTGCTCCCGCAGGAGATTGCTGAGGTGGCGATTTTTCTGATGAGCGATGCGTCCAATTCGATCTCCGGTCAGGTGATTGCCTGCAACGAGACGAACCATCTGAAATAAACCGAGCAGAGCTCTCCCGCCAGGGAGGGCTTTTTGCCTCATCGGGATTGGCGCGGGAGGGGTTCAGGCGCGGATCGCAGAGGCCGACAAAACACAGGAAAGACCGGAGGTGTGCCGTGAAACACAGTATCGGGAAAATGCTGCTGCTTGCTGCACTGCTGCTCGCTGCGTCAGGCGCGGACGCAGAGGGCGTGATGGTGCTGCCGCAGGAACTGCGCGTGATTGAGGAAGAGGCGTTTTGCGGGACGGAAGCTGAGCGCATCGCGCTGCCAGACGGCGCGCAGAAGATCGGCACACGCGCGTTTGCCGCAAGCGCGCTTGAGGTGATTGAGATTCCAAAGAGCGTTTCGGAGATCGCGGAGGATGCATTTGAGGGCTGCGAGCAGCTTCAGATCCACGGGGCGAGCGGCAGCTATGCCGAGCAATACGCCGGGCAGCAGGGGATTGCGTTCTTTGATGACAGCGAAATCGAAGCGGCGGCGGAGGGCTTTGCATTTTCTTTCGGCGATACGGATGCGACGGTAACGGGCTATACAGGGAGCGCGGAGGAAGTGACCATCCCGCAGACGGTCATCTGCCCGGAGACGGGACGGGCGCTTCCTGTTGCGGCGATTGGCTGGAAAGCGATGAGCGCGAACAGGACGATGAAGCGGCTGACGATCCCGGACAGCGTGGTGAAAATCGCCAACAGCGCGTTTTCCAGCTGCACGGCGCTTGAAACGGTTCTGCTCCCGGATGGTATGACAGCGGTGGGAAATTATACGTTTTCCGGCTGTACGGCGCTGCGGGGCATCACCATTCCTGTGGGTGTGGAAACAATCGGAGATTATGCGTTTTCCGGCTGTGTATCGCTGGGCGCGGTGGCGATGACGGAGCGCCTTGTGCAGATCGCAGACAGCGCATTTTCGGGCTGCGAGGCCATGGCAGTATACGGCGTGGAGGGCAGCTATGCGCAGACATATGCTGCGGAGACGAGCCGGACGTTTGTAGCTTTGGATACGGATACGCTGGAAATCCGGGACTTTGCCTTTGCCTTCAGCAAAGATGAGGCTTCTGTATCCGGTTATACAGGTATGGCGGATGAGGTCGTCATACCCGGTATGGCCAGAGATCCGGAAACAGGCGCTTGGCAGAAGGTCTCGCGGATCGGCTGGAAGGCGATGAGCGCCAGCAAGAGCATGCGCAGCGTCGTGATTCCGCAGAGCGTAACGGAGATCGGCAACAGCGCGTTTTCCAGCTGTACGGCGCTTGAACGATTCGAATGGCCGCAGAGGATTGCGGTGATCGGCAGCTACATGTTCTCGGGCTGTACGTCGCTGAAGGAGATCGTGATTCCCGAGGGCGTGACGGACATTGGCAGTTATGCGCTGGATGGCTGCGCAGCGCTTGGCAGCGTGGCGATTCCGCAGAGTGTGACGACTATCGGCGACTATGCGATGAGAGGATGTGTTTCGCTGGGCGAGACTGCGATTCCGCAGACCATAACCTCAATTGGAATGGGCGCATTTAACGGATCCGCAGAGGACTTCAGGTTTGCCGTCGTTCGGGGCAGCTATGCGGAGGAATATGCACAGGAAAACGGCATTGCCTGCGTGTATCCGGGCGAGGAAGACGAGACGGAGGAGGAAGAAAGCGGCGTTGTAAAGCTCAACGACGTCGTATATGACCTGGACTGGTTTGACTACAAGAGCTTTTATACCGTTGCGGGCGTAAAGGCGGGAAAGACGTTTACGCTGACGGATCTGATGACGGCGCTGTCGTTTGACGTATATGTGCAGTCCGCCGGGTATCACGCGGACGTGGAGCCGCTGACGGCGGAGGACACGGAAATCATGCTGCGCATCTATGGCGTGGACGAGGTGAAGGATATCAGCTATGTCCGCAGGCCGATGGTCGCGACGGTGGGACCGGTGCAGCTGGTCTGCTCGATGTATGGAGAAGCGCACGGCAGCGAGGACATCGGCGAGGAAAACGGATACGACGGACAGTTCTGCGTGCATTTCCGCAACAGCACGACCTCCGGAACGCAGGAGGTACTTGAGGAAAATCAGGCCCCGATCGACAAGGCGGTGCTCTTTGTGAAGGCGAAGGGCAGCGAGGTCAGAACGAGCCCATAAGACGTACGGCATATCGAAGAGCGGCACGGCAGCGTGCCGCTTTTTTTATTTGATGGACAGCTGCGCGGAGATTCTTGATGCGGGCAGAGAAACGCTCCTGCCTGCAGGGCGTTCGGCAAGCGGGAGCCGCAGCTTGTTTTCAAAAAGAAAGGACGCGGCCTGACACGGATGCAAAGCGGCGTCAGGCGGCGTCAAGCGGGGAGAAAAGAAGGAAAAAGAATTGGGCAAACGGCGCGCTCGACATTTTTGAGGCAGTGCGGGATAATCGCAAAAAAGGAAAAAGGAGGATGAGGATGTACCGATTTACGGGCACAAACCAGATTTGCGGGTATCAGGGGGATACCGGCGGCGTTGCGTTTCGTGCGGCGGAGGACGGACTGCAGCCACAGCAGGATGACCTGCTGCTGTTTACTGTTGCCAGACCGCGCGGCGGCATCGTGATTCAAAAGGTCATTGCGCCGCAGGAGGGCGTATACCGCGTACCGATTGTTCACGGCGATACGCGGGATCTGATGCCGGGCGAATATGTTTTTGAGGCCCGGCTTGCGCTGGGCGCAAAGACGAACGCGCAGGGACAGATTACCGGCATGCGCGAGCTGGATACAAAGAAGTCGGGCGGACGATTTGTGGTGAAGGAGGTAAAGGGCAGGATATGATTCCGGTGTTTTCGGATGAAAAAACGGTGAGGCTCGACATCGAAAGCCTGCGCGGCCCGCAGGGAGAACGCGGACCGGTCGGGCTGCGCGGAGAACAGGGGCCTCAGGGAATCGCGGGCGCAAAAGGCGAGCGCGGCGTGGGCATCACGAAGGTGCTGCGCACGGCAGGCGACGGAAGCCCGGGCACCTTCGACGAGTACACGACGTACTACGATGACGGTGCTGCGTCCATTCATCTGGTTTACAACGGCGCGAATGGACATACGCCTGTAAAAGGAGAGGATTACTGGACCGAAGCGGACAAACAAAGCATGGTTTCCGACGTGCTGGCAGCGCTGCCTTCTGCGGAAGGGGTGAGCTACTGATGGCCAAGCGGGTGATTGACGAAAACAGCCTGACTGCTGTGGCGGATGCGATTCGCGCAAGGAGCGGAACGACGGATGCGCTCAGATATCCGGAAGGGTTTGTTTCTGCGATCGGTGCGATCAGCGGCGGCGGTGGCATTTCAGCAGAAGATATCGCGAAGCGGACAATCGGAAAGATTACGCTGCCGGACAGCATGACGGAAATTGGGCGCTTTGCTTTTGCATATTGCGATGCCTTGGTTATGGATAAGCTTCCGGATAATCTGACTTTTGTAGGCATGAATGCTTTTATTGGCTGTGCATCGCTTGCGCTCAAGGAACTTCCCTCTGGAGTAGGAACGATTCAACAGTATGCTTTTACCGGATGTACGGCTTTGGCTTTGACGGAACTGCCGCCAAATGTCAATGTATCCAATCTTCAAATATTTAAGGGCTGCAAGGCGCTGAGAATCAGCAGGATGCCGGAAAATGCAACGGCTGTTGGCAACCAAGCATTTGCTGATTGCACAAGCATTACAGAAATGACATTTCCGTCTGCGATGAAAACCGTACACGTAAACGCATTTGCGAATTGTACAGGGCTGACAAATGTGACGTTTGAGGGGACGCCGACAACCATCGGCAACACGGCTTTTACCGGATGCACAAACCTTACGACCATCAACGTCCCATGGGCAGAGGGCGCTGTGGCCAATGCCCCATGGGGCGCTGTGAATGCGGCGATCCATTACGGCTATACAGGAGGATGACAGGCGTGGAAAAGAGAATGCTTTATCGCTATATGCGCAGGGATGGCGGCATGACCGTATCGCCTGTCAAGCCGCCGGAAGGGACGGCGTATGGGATGCGGATCCGTCTGATTGCCGGAGAGGGAATGCTGCTGACAGATGGTGAAAGGATTGCGCCCTGCGTGGATGTGGAGGATGATTCCGGATGGCATGAGATTCCGGCGCCGACAGAGGACGAGGGTTCAGAAGATGGGAATGACATTTGAGTGCGCTGGATGTATGAGTTGGCGGGGAACTCTTGTATGCGCGGACAGAAGATGATATGATGCGGCTGTCAGGTGAAACGGATAGAAGAAAGGATGATGACCGTGCTTGACCGCATCATAAACAGCGCTGCTGATAAAATCAAATGGACCGTGATTGAATTCCTCATTCGCAGGAATATCCTTGCTGTTGTGCCCGTACGGGCGCGCAGCGGGAGAAAATAAAAGTGATCACTCAAACAGGCTCTTCCCATGGAGGGAGGGGCCTGTTTTTTGGAGCAGAAACGCCGGAAAAGGAGCCGGGCGGCAGATTTTTCCAAATGAGGTATTGACACAGAGAAGAACCTTATATATACTTTAACTGTACTACATGTACTAATACAGTTGAAACAGAAAGGAGGCGTGCAGGTGTTCCTTGTGAATCCAAAGAGCAAACAGCCTTTGTACGAGCAATTGGTTGATCAGCTTCGCAAACAGCTTTTCCTCGGAGTGATTGAAGCCGGTCAGGCGCTGCCTTCGGTGCGCCAGCTCGCGACGGAACTTGGTATCAATCCCAATACCATCCAGAAGGCTTACCGCCGCATGGAGGCAGAAGGGATGATCATTTCAGTACCGGGAAAGGGCAGCTTCATCAGCGATGATCTGGCTGACATGCTAAAGAAACAGCGCGACGAGCAGCTGGAAAAAACCAGACAGCAAATCAAGACTTGTCGTGAAATGGGTTTAGATAGAGAAACCATCGAAAGACTCACAGACGAAGTCTACAAGGAGGAAGACGTATGTTAACTGTGAAGGGGCTCAGTAAGAGCTTTGGAACAAAGAGAGCCATTACGGATCTTTCCCTTACGCTGGAGGAAGGGCATATCTTTGGCATGCTGGGTACCAACGGAGCGGGAAAATCCACGCTTCTGCGTGTGATGAGCGGCATTCTGCGTGCGGACGCGGGAAGCGTTCATCTGGACGGTGTGCCGGTTTATGAGAATCCGGCGGCAAAGCGGGAGATCTGCTATCTCAGCGACGATCCGACATTTCTGCCCAACGCCAGCATCGCCGAAATGGGAAGGATGCAGGCGGCCTATTACCCGGAATACAGCGAGGAGAAGCTCAAGGCGCTGTGCGACAGATTTGCGCTGCCGATGAACGAGAGGATCACCGGATTTTCCAAGGGCACGCAGAAGCGCGCGCAGATCTGCCTCGGTCTTGCGCTCAATCCCCGCGTTCTGCTCTGCGACGAAACCTTTGATGGTCTGGATCCCGTGATGCGGGAAAGCTTCAAGCGCGTGCTGAGCCAGGAAACCGTGGACAGGGGCCTTATCACGGTGCTGGCCGGCCATAACCAGCAGGAGATGGAGGATATCTGCGACAGCGTTGGTTTCCTGCACGAGGGCAGGCTGGTCTGCAGCGGCGATCTGGATACGCTGCTGGGCGACGTGCATCGCGTACAGCTGATTCCTGCCAATGAAGCCGGCGATGAAGCATTTGAGCCGCTTCATCCGCTGCGCCTGCAGAGGCAGGGAAGGCTTTGCATGATGACGCTGCGCGGCGACAGGCAGGAGCTTGAAGCAAGGCTGAATGTATTTGCGCCGCTTTTCATGGAGTTTTTGCCGCTGTCTCTGGAAGAAGTGTTTATTCTGGAAATGGAGGATCGTGGATATGCGCAGCAATAAGAAGCGTGCTACCTGTTTCCTGCTCAGGCGCAACCTGTTTATCGGCGTCATCGTCTTTCTGACTGCGTTTTACATGATGCCGTTCTGGGGGCTTTCCCATATTCCGAAAGAAAAGGAAATATTTGCCGCCGCTGATCTGGCTGCGCCGGAGGTGATGGCGGAAAGGTTTACCGAAATGACGTCCGTTGAAGTTATGACCATGCCGCTCAATCTGGAGCTGATGGTCATCCTCTACGGCGGTCTCGGATTCCTGACGGCGATGATGCTGATGCGGCATCAGTTCAGCCGCAGGCAGAGCATGCTGCACGCGGCGCTGCCCGACAGGCGCGAGAGCGATTTTCTGCGCCGCTGTATCGGTTATGTGGTGCTGTGTCTCGTGCCGATTTGCATCAATTTCCTTTTGTATCTGCTGGTGGTGGCACTCAGCGGCCTGATTGAGTATGTCGAGTGGGGCGTGCTTCTGCCCAAGTTCGGCATGCTGCTGGTCATCAATTTCTATGGCTTTGCAATGGGCGTGCTTTCCAGCGTGCTCACCGGCACGTATTGGGCAGCGCTGCTCGCCGGAGCGATGCTGGTGATTGGCGTGGAGTGCACATCCTATCTGTGGTATGATCTCGCCGGCCGCTATCTGCATACGCTGGTGAAGGACAGCTATACGGACGCACTGCTTCGATTCTCGCCCGCATACTCGCTGTATAAAACCTTCTATAAGCCGGCCGAGTTCGCATGCTGGCCGGGCGTCACGGCCTCTGTGCTTGCGCTTGCATTGAGCTTCGCGCTTTATCGCATCCGCAAAACAGAGCGTGCTGAGCATACGCTTGCCTTTGCGCCGCTGCATAGCCTGATGGGGTTTGTGCTTCCGCTGACAGGCGGCACGCTGCTGGGCATGGTTGTGATGATGTCCTTTGGAACGGAGATCAGCCTGATTGGCGGCATGATCGCCGGCGCAGTGCTGACGTTCCTGCTTTGCAGAATTGTCTTTAACCAGCGATTCTGCGGCATTCTGAAGCAGTGGTATCTTCCGGCGGCGTCTGCCGCTGTGCTGGTGCTTGGCGTCGCCACGCTGCACCATGATCTGCTTGGCTTTGATCGTTTCCTGCCCGACAGGGAAAAGCTGACGGCCATCACCTATCAGCCGCGCAGCTATGACACGAGCGAAATCATCACGCTCACATCGGATGATGCGCTGGACGCTGCGTATGCGTGGTGCGAGCTGATGCATGGCGAAGTCAATAGCTATGAAAATGGTCCTATTGAAGGAAGCAGCGCCTTCAGCGGCAGCGACGTTGTGATCACCTATCAGATGGGCGACAGAAAGGTGCACCGCCATTATCCCAACAGGAAGATGCGAAACGAGGCACAGGACAGCCTCCGGCGTATCGTCGAAAGCGATGATTATAGACAGAGCATCATTTCCGGATACCATTTGGATACCGGCCTGGTCACGCGGATGTATGTCAATACGCAGAGTCCTATGATGGAAAACGACATGTTCTATGAGCGGTTCGGCCATGCAAACCGGAGCTATGACCGGGAGAAAGACAGCGAGACGATGGATGCGCTGCTCGGTGCATTGGCAGAGGATATCCTGGATCGGACGCTGGAGGAAAGACAGCAGGATGCTTTCCTGAGCATCAGTCTTTATATTGAGGTTCCGGGTTCCCGTGAAACGCTCTACAAGCAGCTCGATATTCATCCGGGCGACCTGAATGTGCTGAAAGTTCTCTTCGGCAGCGATGCACAGGACGTGGTGCAGTACATGACGGGCGGCTATGCGGACAGTGAGGATATCGTCGTCCTCAAAATTGACTTCGCCTATACGCGCAAGGAGATGAGCGAGCAGAGCGTGAGCCTGAGAGACGCCATCCAGTCGGTCACGCTTGCTGCTTCGGCTGAACAGGCAAAGGATTGGATTGCACATTCGCAGAACGTCTCTGCAAAGAACTATTACTATAAGCCTTATATTGAAGAGGATCCGTATCAGCGCCTGTACATTTATCGCATGAGCACGGTAGAAAAATATGCGGGTTCGTACGGATACGAGGTGCCGGAGGACAAGACAAGGCTCTATGAAGAATCGAATATTCCGAATGAGAGCGTACTGGATTACGTCGGAGCAAGCGAAAGCAAGTAAACCGGGATAAGAAGCGCAGGCTGACGCCCGGCGCCGCTGCGGCAGGATGCGGACGATGATCATCATAAATCAGAACAGGAAGCCGGTCTTGTTCTGGTTTTTTGTTGATACAAGAAAAAGCGCTGAAATCGCAGTGATTTCAGCGCTTTTGGTGCGTCCGACTGGGCTCGAACCAGCGGCCTTCAGAGTCGGAGTCTGACGCTCTATCCAACTGAGCTACGGGCGCAAATGAAAGAGCAGCATACCTTCTGCGGACGTTGGAGTCGGAGTCTGACGCTCCATCCAGCTGAGCTTCGGGTATATGACTATCCCTTATTATACTATGCGGGAAGGCGAAAGTCAACCACTGCTGGGGAGAGGTTTTTCCGATCTGGATGGTATTCCGGTGAGCTTAAAATTTTTTTTGAAAATTTAAAAAGTTTGTTGACATTCGGGAGGCTGGTGGTATAATTATGACAGAATTAAGGATAAGATGATGGAGAACTTATCC
>JAFSCW010000139.1 GCA_017436605.1 Clostridia bacterium
AAGCTATTTAGATCCTTCTTCGCTTACAACCAAATCACGTTTCAGAATAAACCTCAAAATAGCGCTGATTCTGGAATCACTGCCCTATACAATGCTTCCGGCCTTAATTTCTATATCAAACGACTATTATGTATATGGGCGTCCATAGTTGTTGCCTCCTGTGTTATGCATTGGTCTTGTCTTTCGGAATCAAATCAACGATATCACCGATATTGCAGTCCATCGCTTTGCATACCTTAATAAGCACGTCCATGCTTACAGCTTCCCCTTTTGAAAGCTTGGTAACAGACGCCCAGCTGATTCCTGCAGACACCTGCAAATCTTTCTTTTTCATATCTCTGTCAATAAGGAGCTTCCAGAGTTTTTTATAGCTGATTTCCATTTTTTCACCTCATGGGTCGGTATGAGCACAGCTCAACAGTAACTAACATTATTATACAGTGATTCATTCATCATGGCAAGAGAAATTCTCTGCATTCGCACGAATAATCTTCTGAATCAGATCATATCAGACTACTTTGGACGATTCCCTTGCACTTCGGACGTTTTATGGTAATCGTCCAGAGTGGGTGCATTTCTTTCTGCTGAAAAGAACTATTCCCGAGAATCTTCTCCTCAGGAAATAGAAAAAGACCGGCAGGGAATGATCCCAAACCGGTCATATAATCATATTTTGCAGATAAACTGCGACTTTTTACCCGAAATTGTCGCTATTACCCGCTATTTTCGGCTATTCATGTCCATGAGTATAAAAAATAACCACCCATGCTTTGTATCAAAACATGAGTGATTAGGTGGCTCCCCAGGTAGGGCTCGAACCTACAACCCTTCGGTTAACAGCCGAATGCTCTGCCATTGAGCTACTGAGGAATATTTGTTTGCGCTCTCTTGAGAACGAAATTATTATACTGCGAATGAGCTTATCTGTCAACCCTTTCAGCACAGTTTTTTCAAAATTCCTGAAAAACCCTGACCAACTTCAGAAAATGAAAGGAATACTGTTTTACCGTCCGTTCAGATATGCTATACTATATGCAAAGGAGGGTTTCACTTGAACAACAACCGCATCAACTACGATCTGGAGAGAAAGCTTCGGCGCTATACCATCTCCGATCTGATGAAGTACATCGTTATCGCTCAGGGCGTCGTCGCGATTCTCATGTATATCTGGCCGTCGCTGGGCTATCAGCTCTATTCCATGATCACGCTCTCCCGCTCTGCGCTGCTTCGCGGTCAAATCTGGCGGCTGGTTTCCTTTATCTTTGTGCCGCCTTCCTCTTCGCCGCTTTTCGTTCTCTTCGCGCTGTATTTCTATTACATGATCGGCTCTGCGCTTGAACGGCGCTGGGGCAAAGTCAAATTCAATCTCTATTACGGCGTAGGTATGCTCTGCGCAATCATCGCCTGCCTGCTGACGGGCCATGCCGGCAATACCTTCCTCAACCTCTCGCTCTTCTTTGCCTTTGCTGCGATCTATCCCGACGAGCAGGTGTATCTTTTCGGCATCCTGCCCATCAAAATGAAGTACCTTGCCCTTCTGGATGCGCTGATCTATCTGCGCGAATTCATCGTAGGACCGTGGTCCTCGCGCATCACCATCGTGCTGTGCCTGCTCAATCTCTTCCTTTTCCTCGGCGGAGACATGATCAATACCCTCCGCCGCGAAAGCCAGTACTGGAAGACACGCCGCAATTTCCGCAAGGTGATGCGCAAATAACAAAACAGAATAAGGCCGCGACAGACAACAGCTTCTGTCGCGGTCTTTTTTATTCTCCTTTGGACTTCAGCAGCTTTTTTATGCTCTTCTTCTCGCCGTCCGCCATTACCAATTCATATACGCCCGCTCCGATCACCAGGAACATACCGGCAAGGCCCAAAATGGCCCAGCCGTCGCTCCCCCACAGCTCCGTCAACGCCGAGCCGATAAAGAGCGGAATCAGGCTCATGACAATCGCCGCAATGCCCTTGCCGGTGCGCTTGCGCGCCCCGTCCTCCGCCTCCTCATGCAGCCGTTCCAGCTTCCTGCGCAGGCGGGCGGAAAGAGAAAACCTGCCCTTGCGGATCTTTTTATCGCTTTTCGGCTTCACGGCGGTAGTGATGGCATATACGCCCATGCCGATCATCGCAAACATCCCCACGAGCCCCAGCATAGAAAACGCGTCGGCATACCAGAATGCTGCGAAGGCTGCGCCCACCATCAGCGGCGCCACGCAGGCAGAGCACAGCGCCGAACCCATTGCAATCTTATGCAGATAGTCGTCGCGCTGCTGCATATAGCGCAGCGCTTCATCCTCGCTCAGCAGCGGCCAGCGGGAAAGCCGTTCTTCCTCATCGCTTTCATCCGGAGCAGCCTCTTCAAAGCCCTGCTCGCGCATCATCTGCGCAATATCGTCAAATTCATAGCGTACGCGGTTCTGGCTGGAAATCTCGCTCATGCCCTTTTCCCGCAGTACATCATAACGATTGAGCATCATGCCCAGCAGATGGACGCGATACAGATCCGCCATCGGCTCCGATGCAAATCCGGAAGACTTATCCAGAATATGACGCTTGAACGCCAGCGTCGTCTTTTCATCTGCCGCATGCTGTCTTGCCTGTGCCTGCATGGTTATTCCCCTCCGTATATGCCTGCAAGATCTTTGATGACCTCGCCTGCGAGAATCAGCCCCATCACCGGCGGCACAAAGCTGACGCTGCCCGGCGCATGGCGGCCGTTCGACGCATCCGCAACGACGCGGCACGGCTCCTCACGGGAGTATACCACCTTATGGCGCGTTATCCCCCGCTTCTTGAGCTGCGTGCGCATCACACGGCAGAGCGGACAGACGCTCGTCTTGCTCAAATCCTCGACCTCAAAGCGCGTTGGATCGAGCTTGTTGCCCGCGCCCATAGCGCTGATCACCGGCACGCCCGCAGCCTTTGCCCGGCAGATGAGTTCCACCTTCGCCTTGACAGTGTCAATGCAGTCGACCACATACGCATACCGCGAAAAGTCGATTTCATCCGCGTTTTCGGGCGCAAAAAACATGCGATGGCAGACGACGTCCGCCTCCGGATTGATATCCAGAATCTGGTCGCGGATGACGTCTACCTTCGGTCTGCCGATGGTAGAGGTCATGGCGACCGCCTGCCTGTTGATGTTGGTAATTGAGACCACGTCGTCGTCAAATACATCGATCGCGCCGACGCCTGCACGGGCCAGCGCCTGCGCGCAATGCCCGCCGACGCCGCCGACGCCGAAAACCGCGACGCGCGCTCCTCTTAAACGGGACATGCCCTCATCACCAAAGATGAGGGCAGTCCTGATAAATCTTTCATCCATATTGAGCTCCTCAGCCGCAGCCATGCCGCAGCCTCTTCCCCACAGAAGGGGAACCGAAGATCAAGCCTGCGATTCCAGAATTTAGAAATCGCAGTTGCCCGGCGTACGGTGATACGGGATGACGTCGCGAATGTTCTCGATATCGGTGAGATACATCACAAGACGCTCAAAGCCCATACCGAAGCCGGAATGCGTGCATCCGCCAAAGCGGCGCAGGTTGAGGTACCAATCCAGAGACGCCTGAGAAATGCCCAACTGGTCCATGCGCGAGGTCAGCAGATCATAGCGGGTTTCGCGCTGGCTGCCGCCCATCAGCTCGCCGGAGCCCGGCACAAGCAGATCGACCGCAGCGACGGTCTTGCCGTCGTCGTTCTGGTACATATAGAACGCCTTGATGTCCTTCGGCCAGTCATAGACGAAGACCGGGGACTTGAAGTGCACATCGCACAGATACTTCTCGTGCTCCTTGAAGATATCCTCGCCGTACTTGGCCTCATGCTCGAACTCGACGGGCGCATTGCGCAGGATGGTGATCGCCTCTTCGTGGGTCACGCGGGCGACGGTAGAGACAGTGAGCGCCTCCAGCTTCTCGATGAGGTTGGACTTCGCATAGCCCTGCAGGAACGTGAGCTCCGGCATCGCCTTATCGAGCACTTCGCGGACGACCGTCTTGAGGAAGTCCTCCTCGATGTCCATCAGCTGATCCAGATCGCAGAAGCAGATTTCCGGCTCCATCATCCAGAACTCAGCCAGATGCGTCTTCGTGTTGGAATTCTCCGCGCGGAAGGTCGGGCCAAAGGTATAGATGCGCTTATACGCCATGGCGTAGGTCTCGCCCTCAAGCTGACCCGTAACAGCCAGAGAAGCCGGATGACCAAAGAAGTCCTCCTCCGGCTTATAGGGCTTGCCCATCTCGCAGGTGGTCACGGTGAAGGTGTTGCCCGCGCCTTCGGCGTCGTTCGCGGTGATCAGCGGGGTATGCACATAGACATAGCCGCGCTGCTGGAAATAGTTATGGATCGCCTGCGCAGCGATCGAGCGGACACGGAACACCGCCTGGAAAAGGCGGGTACGCGGACGCAGATACGCGATCTCGCGCAGGAACTCAAGGCTGTGGCGCTTGGGCTGCAGCGGATAATCCTCGGAGCAGTCGCCCTCAAGCACGACCTGCTGCGCCTGCATTTCGAGCTGGCCCTTCGGGCTCATGACCAGCTTGCCGCAGGCGCGAATCGCCGCGCCGTTGCGGATCGCCTGAACGGCCGCAAAGCTCTCCACCTTCTCGTCATAAACGATCTGCATGGGAGCGAGCACGGTGCCGTCGAAGAACTCGATGAAGCCAATATTCTTCTGCTTGCGATGATTACGAACCCAGCCCTGTACAGCCACAACCTGACCTTCAAACGCCTTGGGATCCGCCGCAATCTCGCGCAGATCATACACTTTGATTTCGCTCATTGTAATGCCTTCTTTCCACGCGCAAACCGACACGCGCGCTTTTTTCCTGTAACCGATATCATATCAAAAAAACCTTAGAATGGCAAGGGTCAATTGCGGCTCTCCCCGCGCTTTGCCGCCACCATTTCGCCCCAGGTATACAGCGCCAGGCCGACGATGACCGTCATGCCGCCGACCAGAAGCGGCATGGTCACCGGCTCGCGGAAAAGCAGCAGCGCCCACAGCGCCGCGCCGATCGGCTCGCCCAGCAGCGCAAAGGACACGACGTCCGCGCTGACAAAGCCCAGCAGATAGGTCATCAGCGCATGGCCGCCCAGCGTGCAGACAAGCGCCAGCACCACAATGCCGCCCAGCGAGGAAAGCGTCACCTTGAAGCCGCCAAGGAACGGCGAGAAGCACAGAAGACACACCGCCGTCACCAGATACACAAACGTCATATAGCCGATCGCCGGCAGATTCCTGCGCGCCGCGCGGCCACAGAGCCAATGCCCTGCGATAAAGACCGCGCCCACGAGCGCCAGCACATCGCCAAGAAGGCTTCCGTGCTCGCCGGTCATGGACAGCAGCGCGATCAGCGCAGCGCCGATAATCGCCACAATCGCTCCGGGAATCGCCTCACGCTGAATCGGCTCATGCAGCAGGATGCCGGAAAGCGCCGCGACAAACAGCGGCTGCGTGCATACCAGCGCAGTCGAAACGAAGGTCGAGGCAAAGCTCAGCGAGGTCATCCAGCTGGTATAATGCAGCGCCAGCAGGAAACCCGCCGCACAGGCAAGAACAAGCTGCTTTTTCGGCGCGCGCAGCACGGCCTGCAGTTCGCCGCTTTTCAGGGCGGGAATCAGCAAAAGCAGCGCGGAAATCAGCATGCGGCCAAAGGCGATCATCACCGGAGACGCTCCGCATCCAAGGGACCATTTGACCATCGGCCCGGAAACACTCACGCCCAGGACGGCCAGCACGACGAGCAGCGCTTTATTCATCTTCATATGCAAAATCCTCTGCGCAAAAACGGAGCCGGCCGGGCGTCGCCCGCCGGCTCCTGGGAATCAGAATTTACCGCAGACCTTCGGTCTGTTCCGGATTTTCCGCCATATCAGGCAGCTTGTCCGCCTCTTCTGCGGCCTCGGAAGCCTCATCCGCTTCCTCCTCGCGCTCCGTGGCAGTCACGCCTACGATGCGGCTTTCATCCTCCACGCGCATGACGCGCACGCCCTGAGACACGCGGCCAATGACGGAGATGCCGTTTACCGGCATGCGGATGATCGTGCCGTCGTCCGTGATGAGCATGATATCCTCATCCTCGCTGACGAGCAGCTGAGCGGCCAGCAGACCGGTTTTCTCGGTCAGGCGCATCGCCAGAATACCCTTGCCGCCGCGGGTCTGACAGCGGAATTCCTCGAGCTCCGTGCGCTTGCCGTAGCCGTTTTGTGTGATGGCGAGAACCTGCTTGCCCTCTTCCACCTTGGCGACAGCGATCACCTCGTCGCCCTCGCTCAGGTCAATCGAGCGCACGCCCATGGAATTGCGGCCCATCGCGCGGACGTCATTTTCGCTGAAGCGGATCGCCTGACCCATGCGGGTCGCCATCATCAGTTCGCTCTCGCCCTTGGTCAGCTCGACGCCGATCAGTTCGTCATCCTCGCGCAGCGCAATGGCAATCAGGCCCATCTTGCGCAGGTTCTTGAACTCGTCGCTGCCGGTCTTCTTGATCAGACCGTTCTTCGTCGCCATGACGAGATAGCCTTCCTCGCGCTCCTTGGGCAGCGGAATCATCGCCGTCACATTCTCGCCGCCGTCCAGCTGGAGCAGGTTGACGATCGCCGTGCCGCGGGCTGTGCGGCCCGCCTCCGGGATTTCATAGGCCTTGAGGCTGTAGACGCGGCCTCTGTTGGTAAAGAACATGAGCTCCGCATGGGTGGAGGTCACCAGCAGCTTCTCTGCGTAGTCCTCCTCGCGCGTGGTCATGCCCGATACGCCCTTTCCGCCGCGGTTCTGGCTGCGGTAGGTCGTGCGCGGAATACGCTTGACGTAGCCGAAGTGCGTCAGCGTCACGACGACGCTGTCCTCCTGGATGAGGTCCTCCGGATCGATTTCGCCGTCCATCGTGGTGATTTCGGTGCGGCGCTCGTCCGCATACTTTTCCTTGATGACGAGAATCTCGTCGCGGATGATGCCCAGAACCAGCTTCTCGTCCGCCAGAACGGCGCGCAGATACGCAATGGTCTTCTGAAGCTCAGCATATTCTTCCTGCAGGCGCTCGCGTTCCAGACCGGTCAGGCGGGCCAGACGCATATCCAGAATCGCCTGCGCCTGCTTATCCGAGAGGCCAAAGCGCTCCATAAGCTGCATTTTCGCCTCGCCGGTATTGGCGCTGCCGCGGATAATGCGGACGATCTCGTCGATGTTATCCAGCGCGATGAGCAAGCCTTCGAGGATATGGGCGCGCGCTTCGGCCTTATCCAGATCATAGCGCGTCCTGCGGGTGATGATCTCCTTCTGATGCTCCAGATAATGATAGAGCATTTCCTTGAGCGAGAGCACCTTCGGCTCGCCATCCACCAGCGCGAGCATGATCGCGCCAAAGGCGTCCTGCAGCTGGGTATGCTTATAGAGATAATTGAGCACCACAGCGGCGTTAACGTCGCGCTTGAGCTCGATGACAATGCGCATGCCGTTGCGGTCGGATTCATCGCGGATATCGCTGATGCCCTCGAGCTTCTTGTCGTGAACCAGCTCCGCGATCTTTGCAATCAGCACGGACTTATTGACCATGTACGGGATTTCCGTGACGACAATGCGCTGACGGTTATTCGGCATCGGCTCGATGTCGGTCTTTGCGCGCACGACGATGCGGCCGCGTCCGGTGGTATAGGTATCGTAGATGCCCCTGCGGCCGAGAATCACGCCGCCCGTCGGGAAATCGGGGCCCTTGACACATTCCATCAGTTCCTGACTGGTCACATCCGGATTTTCGATGAGCTTCACCACGCCGTCGATGACCTCACCAAGGTTATGCGGCGGGATGTTGGTCGCCATGCCCACAGCAATGCCGGACGAACCATTGACCAGCAGGTTCGGATAGCGGCTGGGCATGACAGTCGGCTGCATGAGCGTCTCATCGAAGTTGGGCACGAAATCGACCGTTTCCTTGTCGATATCGGCAAGCATCTGCAGGTTCAGCTTGCTCATGCGCGCCTCGGTGTATCGCATGGCGGCGGCGCCGTCGCCATCGACGGAACCGAAGTTGCCCTGTCCATCAACCAGCGGATAGCGCGTCGCGAAATCCTGCGCAAGGCGCACCAGCGCGCCATAAACCGAGGAATCGCCGTGCGGATGATACTTACCCAGAACGTCGCCGACGATACGCGCGCACTTACGATACGGCTTGTCCGGCGTCACGCCGAGCTCATGCATCGCATAGAGAATACGGCGATGCACGGGCTTGAGGCCGTCGCGCACATCCGGCAGCGCGCGCGAGATGATGACGGCCATCGCATAGGAGATAAAGGACTTCTTCATCTCCTGCTCCAGGTCGATCGGGCGGATGCGTTCAATATCCGTCAGATTACCGGGCAGATTGTCTTTAAAATCCAAAGGTCCTTCCTCCTTCCTTAAATGTCAAGATCGTCGACGAGCTTACTGTTCTGCTCGATGAATTCGCGGCGCGGCTCCACCTTTTCGCCCATCAGCAGGCTCATGATCTCGTCCGCGGCGATCGCATCCTCGACAGACACGCGCAGCATCGTACGGGTTTCGGGGTTCATGGTCGTCTCCCAGAGCTGCTCGGCGTTCATCTCGCCAAGGCCCTTATAGCGCTGAACCTCCGGCTTTTTGTCGCGTCCGATCTCGTTCATGATCTTCTCGAGCTCGGCGTCGGAGTAGCAGTAGCGCTCCTGCTTCTGATAGGTGACCTTATAAAGCGGGGGCTGAGCGGCATAGACATGGCCCTGCTCGATCAGCGGACGCATATAGCGATAGAAGAATGTCAGCATCAGGATGCGGATATGGCTGCCGTCGACGTCAGCATCCGTCATGCAGACGATGCGGTCGTAGCGCAGCTTGCTGATATCGAAATCCTCGCCCACGCCGCAGCCGAACGCCGTAATCATGGCCTTGATTTCATCGTTGCCCAGCACGCGATCCAGTCTCGTCTTCTCGACGTTGAGGATCTTTCCGCGCAGCGGAAGAATCGCCTGGAAGCGGCTGTTTCTGCCCTGCTTCGCGCTGCCGCCTGCGGAATCACCCTCGACGAGGTAGATTTCACACTTCTTGGGATCGCGGTCGGAGCAGTCCGCCAGCTTGCCCGGCAGGCTCGCGGATTCGAGAACGCCCTTGCGGCGGGTCGCCTCTCTCGCCTTGCGGGCCGCCTCGCGCGCGCGGGAAGCGGCAAGGCAGCGATCCAGAATCACCTTCGCCTGACGCGGATTCTCCTCAAGGTAATCGGAAAGCTGACGGCCGACGATCTGATTGACGATCGTGCGCACCTCGCTGTTGCCGAGCTTGGACTTGGTCTGGCTTTCGAACTGCGGATCCTCCAGCTTGACGGAAACGATCGCCGCCAGACCTTCGCGGATATCCTCGCCGGAGAGGTTCGCATCGTTGGCCTTGAGGATGTTGTGCTTTCTGCCGTAGTCGTTCACCACGCGGGTGATGGCCATGGAAAAGCCCGCCATGTGCGTACCGCCGTCGGGCGTATGGATGTTGTTGACGAAGGTGAGGATGTTCTCGGAATAGGAATCGTTGTACTGCATGGCGACTTCCACGCTCGTGGTGTCGACCATGCCGCTCATGTAGATCGGTTCCTCAATCAGGGCCGTCTTGTTCTTGTTGATGTACTTGACGAACTCGCTGATGCCGCCTTCGTAGTAGAACACGCGCTCCTTGGGATCCTCGCCGCGCTCATCCTTGAAGACGATGCGGATGCCGCGGTTGAGGAAGGCCATCTCGCGGAAGCGAACCTTGAGCGTATCAAAGTTAAAGCTGCCGGTCTCGAAGATACCTTCGTCGTCCTCGCCCTTGACGTCCGGCCAGAAGCGGATGATCGTGCCAGTACGCTCGGTGCTGCCGATGACCTTGAGGTCATAGCAGACCTTGCCGCGTTCATACTCCTGCTGATAGATCTTTCCGTCCTGATGGACGTTTACCTGCAGGTGTCTGGAGAGCGCATTGACGACGGAAGCGCCGACGCCATGCAGGCCGCCGGAAACCTTGTATCCTCCGCCGCCGAACTTGCCGCCCGCATGCAGGATCGTCAGGCACACCTCAACAGCAGGACGGCCTAGCTTGGGATGCAGACCGACGGGGAAGCCGCGGCCGTTATCATCGACGGAACAGGATCCGTCCTTGTGCAGCGTAATGAGGATCTCCGTGCAGTATCCGGCCAGCGCCTCGTCAACGGCGTTGTCGACGATCTCATAGACCAGATGATGCAGACCGCGCTCATCCGTGGAGCCGATATACATGCCCGGGCGCTTGCGTACGGCCTCAAGGCCTTCGAGAACCTGAATCTGGTTCTCGTCATAGGCTTCCGTCACCTTCTCCTGGACGTCCGCTTCCAGATTCTCGATCTCCATGATGGTTTCCTGATTATCCATGCTCTCTCTCCATCTCTTCCTCGTATCCGCCTGCCGCTCTGCTCCGGATGCTTGAAAGCGCACAGTCGGCTGAATAGGGCTTTTCATGCGCGCGCTGCATCAGCGTCGATGTCGATATCGGCGAAAGATACACGCGGGCGTTTTCTGTCATACCGCCTGCACGCCTGGCGCCTGCGCAGATCACCGCGCTCTTGGCGACAATGCCCTGCTTGGCCAGAATGCGGTTCTGGCGGCGAATGTCATGCAGCATAGCGCCCGTCACGGCGCTGTGGCTGTCGGTTAAATCTACAATTGCAATGATGTCGCTCGTTCGCACGGAGACATCGTCGCCCAGATGAAGGATCATAAACCCTCCGAAAAAACGTATTTCCCGGACCGAAAACAGGACCGGAAACGACAGTTTTGTCGCTATGATATTATACCAAATTTTACGTATTTTTTCAAACGTCTGACGAGCTTTTTCCGCTGTTTTTCGGGCTAAAAAACACACAAAAAAAGGCGCTGGAATTCAGCGCCTTTTCCTTGTATTTTTCAAGCAGTTTCCGGCGATTCCGCCTCCTGCCCCGCATGCCTTTTCAGGCCGCCGCGAAACCGGCGGCTCAGCTCTGCAGGCCGCGGACGGACGGTCTTTCACGGACAGCTTCCGCACCCACGCCGGGCATAAGATAATCGAACCAGTTCAGAATCACATCCGAGCCGAATCCAAGATCGTCAAACATTCCGGCGGGCGTCACATCCTCGAGCGGAATGCCGCCATGCGCCTCAATCAGAGAATCCTCAAATTCGCCCTCATACGCAATCGTATCGATCAGACCGAGGTCCTTTGCCTGAAGGGCAGAAAGCAGCCGGCCGTCAAGAAAGCCCTGCATCTGCTCTTCCGTGAGGCCGCGCGCAGACGTAATCGCCTGTTTGAAAAAGCCAAAGCTCTCCTCAACCAGCGACTGATAAATCGCGATCTGCTCGTCGGTGAGTTCCGGATAGCCTGTCACCTTGTTTCTGCCTGTGGCAACGTATTCATTGTCGATGCCCAGCATGTCGTACAGCCCGGCTTCGCTCATCGCCTGCATATACACGCCGATGCTGCCGGTAATGGTCATCCTGGATGCAGCGATTCTATCCGCCGCCATGGCGATATACACGCCCGCAGAACAGCACTCCTGCTGCATGTAGGCATAGACCGGTCTGCCCGTCTCCTGCTTATACGTCATGACCGCATGATACAGTTCGTCGGCCTCATAGAGGCTTCCCCCCGGTGTATTGAGCACCAGAAGCAGCGCACTGTTGTCTTCATCCGCGCACAGCTCCTCCAGCGCCTGGAGCGTGCCCTGATGGTCATAATCATACGCATACGCCGAAATCTCGCCGTCGATCAGCAGGCGCGCAATAGAACCGCTCTGGCCGTCTGCAGCAGAGGCCTGCGCACGCTCCTGAATGCCCTGCGCAGCATCGCCCAGGACCGAAGACAGCCAGCTTCCCGGCTCCTGCTCCGCGCAGGCAGAACAGACGCACCAAAGCAGCGCCATGCAAAGAACCGCGCAAATCGTCTTCTTCATCGTTCTCCCGCCCTTTCTCTTACCACGCAGGCGGCACATACAGCCGGATCTCACCGGCCTTCAGCGTCGCAGGCATATCGATCAGCCGCTGATTCCGGCTGCCGCAGTACAGAAGATCCAGCGACCTTTCGTGCGCCAGATAGGGGCCGTCGACCAGTACATCCACAGCTTCCAGCAGCGCCATGCAATCCGGATCCTTCCCTGCGAGGAGCTGCTCAAGCGTATAGCCCGTATAGCACCATACGTTCAGCCCCTTCTGCTTGGCCGCAGCAGCGATTTCTGCCATAGCGGCAGCCTGCGTCATCGGCTCGCCGCCGGTCAGCGTCACGCCGCGCACAAGCGGATTCCTGCCAAACGTTTCAATCACGTCAGCCGTATCAGTCTGATACCCCCCGGCATAATCGTGCGTCGCAGGGTTATGACACCCGGGGCAGCCATGCGGACAGCCCTGGCAGAACACCGCCGTGCGGTATCCCGGGCCGTCTACAATCGACTCAGGCTCAACGCCTGCAAGGCGGATCTGCATGTCGTGCGCTCCTTTCGGAAATGGAATTGAAATCAGACGCCGTGCTTCACGCGATCGCGCTCTTCCGCGCGCTTGCCGTTATTGAAGCGTTCCAGCGTGCCGACCAGATAGCCGGTGATGCGGCGGATGCGCTCAAAGTGCACCTCTTCCTCCTGACGGCCGCACATCGGACAGCTGTCGCCGATGATGCCGTTATAGCCGCAGACCGGATCGCGGTCGACCGGATGATTGATGGAGCCATAGCCAATGCCCGCATCGTGCATCGCGCGGACAACAGACTCAAACGCATCCAGGTTCTTCGTCGGATCGCCGTCCATCTCGATATAGGAGATATGGCCGGCGTTGGTCAGCGCATGATACGGGCCCTCCAGGCGGATCTTATCGTAGGCGCTGATGCCGTAATATACCGGAACATGGAAACTGTTGGTATAGTATTCGCGGTCGGTCACGCCCGGAATCGAGCCGAAGCGCTCGCGGTCGATGCGGACAAAGCGGCCGGACAGACCCTCAGCCGGAGTCGCCAGCAGGGTATAGTTCATCTTTCGCTCCTGAGAAAGCGCGTCGAGCTTTCTGCGCATGGTCGTGATGATCTCAAGACCCAGCTTCTGCGCGCGTTCGCTCTGGCCATGATGCTCGCCGATAAGCGCAACCAGCGTCTCGGCAAGGCCGATAAAGCCCACGGAAAGCGTGCCATGACGCAGCACCTCGCCGACCTCATCGTCCCAGTCCAGCTTCTCGCTGTCCATCCAGACGCCTTCGCCCATCAGGAACGGATAATTGCGCACCTTCTTATGCGCCTGAATCTCGAAGCGCTCGTCAAGCTGCTCGATAACCAGATTCATGCGCTCATCCAGCAGACGATAGAACACATCGATGTTGCCCTTCGCCTCGATAGCAATGCGCGGCAGGTTGATGGAGGTGAAAGACAGATTGCCGCGGCGGTTGCAGACCTCGCGCTCCGGATCGTACATATTGCCGATTACGCGGGTACGGCAGCCCATGTAGGCGATCTCCGTCTCCGGATGGCCGGGCTTATAATACTTGAGGTTGAACGGCGCATCCACGAACGAGAAATTCGGGAACAGGCGCTTCGCGCTCACGCGGATCGCCAGGCGGAACAGGTCGTAGTTCGGATCGCCCGGATTATAGCTGACGCCTTCCTTGACGCGGAAAATCTGAATCGGGAAGATCGGCGTCTCGCCGCGGCCAAGGCCGCTCTCGGTCACCAGCAGCAGGTTGCGCATGACCATACGTCCCTCCGGAGAGGTATCCATGCCGTAGTTGATCGAAGAGAACGGCGTCTGCGCACCCGCACGGGAATGCATGGTATTCAGGTTATGGATGAAGGCCTCCATCGCCTGATAGGTACGGCGCTCGGTCTCGCGATAGCCGCGGTTGATGGCATAGCGCATGATGCGGCGGGCAGTCTCCTCGTCGGTCATCTCCATCAGGCGGCTGCGCAGCTCGTTTTCAAACGCCTCATTCGGACGGAGCGTCGGCACGAAGCCGGTTTCATTTTGAATCTGACGCAGAAGCGCCTTCGCCTCGTCGTCGCCTGCATGATGCAGCAGCACGAGATCCAGACCCGCGCCCAGCGCGCGGCGATACTCCTTGATATAGGTCTTCGCCACGCCCGGCGCCATATCATAATCGAAGCTGGCAATCGCCTGTCCGCCGTGCTGATCGTTCTGATTGGACTGGATCGCAATGCACGCCAAGGACGCATAGGAGCCGATGTCCTGCGGCTCGCGCAGCACGCCATGGCCGGTCGAGAATCCGCCAGCGAAGAGATCCGTCAGATCAATCTGCGTGCAGGTCGTCGTCAGCGTCAGGAAGTCCAGATCGTGAATATGAATATCGCCCTCGCGATGCGCGGCCGCATGCTCCGGGTTGAGCACATACATATCGTAGAACTGCTTGGCGCTCTCGCTGCCATACTTGAGCATCGTGCCCATCGCCGTATCGCCGTCGATATTCGCATTTTCACGCTTGACGTCGGAATCCGCCGCATCCTTAAAGGTGATATCCTGAAGGATATGCATCAGGCGGGTCTTCGCCTCGCGGGCGCGGCTGCGCTCCGCACGATAAAGAATGTACGCCTTTGCCGTCTTCGCATAGCCCTCTTCGATCAGGATACGCTCAACCGTATCCTGCACGCCCTCGACAGTCGGCAGGTCAATGCTCTCGTCGCGGTTGATCTCACGGGTCACCCAGCGCGCGAGACGGCGCGCCTCTTCGATTCCCTTGGCACTTTCGGCAGCTTTGAACGCGCTTTCGATCGCCTCGGCAATCTTTTCTTCTTCGTACGGTACCGTGCGCCCGTCGCGCTTTTTGATGAATTCAGGCATCCTTTTCCCCCACTTATGGTCTATCTTGATGTGCATTCATGCATATTGTGTATTCGAAAACGAAGCGGCACAAGATATAGTGCCGCGACTGAGGACTATCATACAACAACAAGCCCCGACTGTCAAGTGACCAAGCATGTGCATATTGCACCCTCAACCCCCGAAAAAACAAGGCAGTACAATATAAATACCGCCTTGCTTCGTAATTATTAAACTTTCTTAAAAAACAGACTGCGTATTCTTCTGCGAATCACGCATCTGGTCATAGCCCTCCGGCTTCTCCGTCTGATACTCGCGGATCAGCAGATCGATCATCGCAACCGCATGCTCGTCATTGCCGCTGTAGACCATCGCGCACAGGACGCCATCCGCAGGATCCGTGCCGTACTGCATCAGGCCATACAGCGAGTCAGCAGGAATTCCATATATTCCCTGACCGCCCTCGGGCTTCGGGAGTGTCGTTTCCGTCAGATCAATGCCACAGACATCCAGAGCGCCGCTCTCGATATACGGCGTCAGATCGACAAAAGCGTCGCTGGGTGATTCCGCTGAAAGCTTCTTGACCTCGCTCATCGGCAGCATGCACACATCACCCTGCTGCGCAGCAGCATAGGTCGAGAACTGCATCGCCGCGTACATGTCCCCCGAAGAAAGGTTGATGTTCATGATCGTCAGCTCTTCCTGATCCGGATTCTCCGCCGAGAAAATCGGCCAGAGCGACTCATGCATGGTCATCGAATCATTGAAGCTGCTGCAGATATACAGCTCGATCTTCTTTTCTTCCGGCGGTCTGTAAGCCGTCATAGTAAAAAGAATGTTGACGCCCATGATGCTGATCATCGTGAGCAGCATATACTTCCACCAGCTGTAATGCCAGTGATTCTTCATCCATTTTTTCGTGATGCGATTCTCTGCCATTGTCAAGGCCTCCCACGGGTTTTCGTCATATTATGATACCACGCAGGGCGAAATTGTTCAACCTCGAGTTTTGATCGGTTAGTCGATGAATATCCAAAAGGCAAAGCCTCTGCGCAGGCAGAGGCTTTGTCATGAAATCGGGAATCAGTACATCTTCGCGCCAGCCGGGATGTGAGGATCGAGCATGAGCAGGTGGAGCTTCTCCTCGCCCTCTTCGCTGTGCACGGCGGAGATGAGCATGCCGCAGGATTCAATGCCCATCATCGGACGCGACGGCAGGTTGGTGATGGCCAGAAGGGTCTTTCCGACCAGCTCTTCCGGCTCATAATACGCGTGGATACCGCTGAGGATGGTGCGTTCCTTGCCGGTACCGTCGTCGAGCGTGAACTTCAGCAGCTTCTTGCTCTTCTTGACGGCCTCGCAGGCCAGCACCTTCACCGCGCGGAAATCAGACTTGGAGAAGGTCTCGAAGTCAACTGTATCCTCGAACAGCGGCTCGATGACGACCTTGCTGAAGTCGATCTTCTCTTCGACCGGAGCAGCAGGGGCAAAAACAGCTTCGTCAGCGGGCGCAGCCTTCGCATCTTCCTGCTTCTTCGCCTTCTGGCCGCCCTGAGTCTTCATCGTCGGGAAGAGCAGAACGTCGCGAATTGCCTGACTATCGGTGAGCAGCATCACCATGCGGTCGATACCAAAGCCGATACCGCCCGTCGGGGGCATACCCAGCTCCAGCGCATAGAGGAAGTCCTCATCGGTGGTGTTGGCTTCTTCGTCGCCCTTGGCCAGCTGAGCCTCCTGCGCCTTGAAGCGCTCGCGCTGATCGATCGGATCGTTAAGCTCGGAGTAGGCATTGGCCATCTCCCAGCCGTTCATGAAGAACTCAAAACGCTCGACATAATCCGGATTGCCCGGCTTCTTCTTGGTCAGCGGAGAGATCTCGATCGGATGATCCATGACAAAGGTCGGCTGAACCAGATGCTCTTCAACAAACGCTTCGAAGAACAGATTCAGAATATCGCCCTTGCCGTGGCGCTCCTCGAATTCGACGTTCTTCTCCTTGGCAATCGCACGAGCCTCTTCGAGGGTGTGAATCTCGTTAAAGTCCACGCCGGAATACTTCTTGACCGCATCGAGCATGGTAATGCGCTCAAATGGCTTGCCCAGATCCATTTCGATGCCATTGTAGACGATCGTTGTGGTACCCAGAACCGTCTTGGCGACGTGACGATAGAGATTCTCGGTCAGGTCCATCATGCCGTGATAATCGGTATAGGCCTGATACAGCTCCATCAGCGTGAACTCCGGATTATGGCGGGTATCGACGCCCTCGTTGCGGAAGACGCGGCCAATCTCATAGACCTTATCCATGCCGCCCACGATCAGGCGCTTGAGATACAGCTCCAGAGAAATGCGCAGCTTGACGTCCTCATCCAGTGCGTTGAAATGCGTTTCGAACGGACGGGCCGCAGCGCCGCCGGCATTGCTCACCAGCATCGGGGTTTCCACCTCGATGAAACCCTGACCGTCCAGATACTGACGGATGGTGGAGATGATCTTGGAGCGCTTGACAAACGTATCCTTGGATTCCGGATTGACGATCAGGTCAATATAGCGCTGACGATAGCGGGTGTCGGTATCAGTCAGGCCATGGAACTTCTCCGGCAGCGGATGCAGGGACTTGGTCAGCAGGGTCAGCTTCGTCGCATGAATGGAGATTTCGCCGGTCTTCGTCTTGAATACCGTACCCGCAACACCGATGATATCGCCGATGTCCATGGTCTTGAAATCCGTATAGACGTCCTCGCCCACGTCCTCGCGGCGGACATAGGCCTGAATCCTGCCTTCGCCATCGAGCAGATGAACGAAGGAGGCCTTGCCCATGATGCGGCGGGCCATCATACGGCCAGCGATGACGACCTCCTGGTTTTCCAGCGCATCGTAATTGTTCAGAATCTGCTGGGAGGTATGCGTGCGATCGAAACGGGTGATGACGTACGGATCGCGGCCTTCCTCCTGATACTTAAAGAGCTTCGCGCGGCGAATCTGCTCCTGTTCGCTCAGTTCCTGCGCGGCAACCATCTTTTCTTCAGCCATTATTGTTCCTCTTTCTTTTCTCAAGCCATCACAGCGCGATGTTGATCACGCGGAGACGGCGCACGCCGCCCGGGGTGATTGCGGAAACGACCTCGCCCACGTGCGCGCCAATCAGCGCAGCGCCGACCGGGGACTCGTTGGAGAGCTTTCCGTTCGCCGGATCAGACTCGGACGTACCGACGATGGTGTAGACTTCCTCTTCCTCGTCTTCATCGTCCAGATCGACGATGGTGACGCGGGTGCCGAAATTGACAGCATCCGTGTTGATCTTGCTCTCGTCGACGACGACAGCATTTTCGATCATCGCTTTCAGTTCGGTGATGCGCTGCTCCAGCGCGGCCTGATCATTCTTGGCAGCGTCGTATTCTGCGTTCTCGCTCAGGTCGCCATAGGAAATGGCCACCTTCAGCTGCTCCGCAATGCGCATTTTTTCTGTAGTCTCTTTGTATTCAAGCTCTTCCTTCATCTTCTGAAGGCCTTCGCGGGTGATGACAAGACGCTTAGTATCAGCCATGACAATCTCTCCTTTTCATAAGCTGCGCACAGAAGGCGCAGAAAAGCCGGCCTGCCGAAGCGATGACCGGACATAATGTACCATGTTGATCAATTATACTCCGCACATCCAGTTTTGTCAATTCATTACTGGATTTTTGCTCAATTCCAGTCGTTTGAAATCCACACGTCCATTTCGCTTTTTTCCGGCATTTCATAGAAAGATTCAAACTTCCTTGCCAGAGCGTCATCCACAAAATACGCAGAGGTGACTCCTGCTTCAATCTCTTGATTCCTCTTGGCGATATTTCGCTTCCAGACCTCGTCGCATACGTCGATCTGATGAAACTCGCATGCAATACCGTGCGCTGTGTAAAACGCCTTTGCCTCTTCGCGCTCGGATTTCATCCAGAAGCCCCAATCGAGAACGACATCAATCCCCTGATGCAGAATCTCCAAGGACTTGTCAAACAAGTATCTCTGCGTCCGCTCCACAATCTCATCGTGCTTCTCTCCGATTTGTCCATCAAACAACGCAAGCGTGATTTCATCGACAGACAAAAGCACAGCCCGTCCCTGCTTCGTCAGTTTTCTTGCATATGTGCTCTTTCCGCTGGCAATTTTTCCGCAGACAAGAATCGCTCTGGCCATACTCGTTCTTCCTTTCGCACGATTATTTCCGTGCTTCACCAAAGAATTCAAGAATCTGATCAACCGTTTCCTCAGGCGAAAGCGAGGAGTTATTCAGCCACAGGCCGATGCGCGGCGTTTCGTCCATAAAGGCACGATACAGCAGTTCGAGCATATAACCCGCATATCCTTTCTTCCCCCTTAACTGCTCGCGCGTACAAATCGTATCCATATCCGGGCAGAGGACAACGACCTGAACTGGATATCCTTCCAGGAATTCCAGCATATGCTCAAGTGCAGGTCCGTAGTAATTGTCCTGAATCACAACGGAAAAGCCATGATCGAAATACTGCTTTGCTGTATCTGCAGTCAACTGATACCGAAGATAAAGCTGCTCGAGCGCCTCCTTCGGAGGATTCTCCCGCATATCCTCCCGGCCGGAGACGATCATTTTCCTGAAAATATCGCCATGCAGATGAACCGCTTTATCAAGCCGCTCCGCCAGTTCCTGCGCCGTCGCCGTCTTTCCGGAGGCCATCAGTCCGGTGATCAGATATATATACTGCTGCATACGCGCTCCCCTCTCATGACGCTCACTTTCTGTTTCAAGGATAAACCATCCTCTATTACACGCACTTGTCCTCTCCATATCATTCTTCATTCAGCCATGCATGCATTTTATCACAGCATGCAGCAAAAAGAAAGCGGACGTCCAAATCAACCACTGGCACAGCAGCAAAAGGTCTTGTTGCCAACATGCACCAGCAACAAGACCTTCCGCATTCTTGACTCTCTGTTCCTCTGAGATTCATCCTATTCCCGAATCCGATACCCGACACATAGCAGCACATTCTTTATCAGGTTCTATCGGGGGCAGGCCATCCTGTCTATGGCTTATCTCTTGCGAAAGAAGCCCAGCACCACCGCACCTGGGCCCGCATGCGTACCCACGACGCTGCACAGCTGTGTCCTTCGCACAGGCTTTCCCCCCTGCTCCCAAACTGCGCTGCTGCTTTCCAGGAATTTTTCAAGGGACGCATCGCTGACGCCGGTATAGCCCGCATAAAACGGTTTGCTGAAGTCAATGCCGCCGAGCGCATCAATTTCCTTGAGCAGCAGGCCATAGCCCTGCTTGATCCCGCGCCCCTTACCGAGCATCTCCAGCCTTCCATCCTTCATCCACAGGATGGGCTTAAGCGACAAAAGGCTGCCTGCAAGGGCCAGAATCGGCGGGATGCGTCCGCCTTTTTTGAGGTTCTCGAGCGTATCCAGCAGCGCAAGCAGCACCACGTCCTCCCGGGCCGCCTCCAGCTCCTTGGCGATTTCCGCTGCGCTCATGCCACGATCGACCAGCTCCAGCGCATACTCCGCCAGCGCGCCAAGCGCAACGGCAACGTTCAGGCTGTCGACGATATACACATTTTCTGGATAATCCTGCGCAGCGATCATGGCGCTCTGATAGGTGCCGGAAATCCCGGAGGACACCGTCAGCACGACCAGCTCGTCGCCCGCTGCCTTCGCTTCCTCAAAGACGCGGGCATAGGCGTCCGGCGAAGGCTGGCTGGTCGTCGGCAGGATGCGGCTTTCAGCCAGCATCTCATAGAATTCACGATGATCAATGGTGACGCCGTCAATATACGTTTCCTGACCGAAGCTCACATTCAGCGGAACGACCGTCAGTCTCTTCTGAATCTCCTGCGCAACGTCCGCCGTAGAATCGACAACAATTCGAATACTCATGTTTTTCTCCTTCATGTTTGGGTAGGTTTGATCCACTCGTACTGTACACGCTTCTTTTTTCTGAATTGCTGAAATCTTATTGCGGAATTCTTAAAATGCAGTCCGGTCCATACGCAAGAAAAAAAGGCCTCCGCAGGAAGCCTTCTTTCTTAACATGCCTGACGCCAAGATCAGCTCGAAATCAATCGTGGAATTCAAGTTCGAGGAAACCCGCCATGATTCGCACGAGGCTTCTCGCGCGTTCTTTGGTCGGCATTTCGGCAAAGATCCGCACGCGCGGCTCCGTACCGGAGAAACGAACGATAATCCATCCCTCGTCAAAATACACCTTGCAGCCATCGCGGTAGCTGATCTTCCCGATCTTCATCCCGAAATCCGGCAGCTGCTTTTCGATCATCACCCTGCGATGAATCGCCTCGCGGGATTTTGTCGTCAGCGCCCAGTCGTATTCAGCCATATGCAGTGTTCCGAATTCTTTTTCCAGCTCGGCAAGAAGTCTGGAAAGCGGCTTGCGCGTTGCAGATACCATCTCCACCAGCAGAGAAGCCGCATACAAGCCGTCCTTACCGCTGATATGCCCGCGCACCGTCAATCCGCCGGAGGACTCGCCGCCGATCAGCGCGTCATGCGCATCCATTCCGGCAGAAATATGCTTGAACCCGACTGGTACCTCATAGCACTTTTCGCCGAACGCCTCCGCAACGCGGTCCAGCCGGTGCGTCGTCGCGATATTGCGCACGGCGGCGCCCTTCCATCCCTTGTATCTGAGCAGATAATAATAAAGAAGTACGAGCACATCGTTGGCCGAAACATAGCGTCCGCGCTCGTCGATGATGCCCAGCCTGTCGGCGTCGCCGTCGGTCGCGATGCCCAGATCCGCATGATGATCCGCAACGGACCCCTGAAGATCGCGCAGGGTGTCGGGATTGGGCGCGGGCAAATGACCGCCGAAGAACGCATCGTGGCGATCGTTGATGACGTCGACGTCGCATCGCGCTGTAAACAGGATCGTCATCAGGCCCGACAGGCTTACGCCGTACATCGGATCGAGCACGACGCGCGGCCTGCGCGCACGGATAGCCTCCATGTCAATCTTTTCCATAATCGAATCGAGGTACTCGTCGCGCGGGTCGATAAACAGCACGCGCCCCTCAGACAGCGCCGTTTCAAACGACATCGACGCAATTTCCTGATCCTGAAGCGCATTCGCCAGCGCGCTGATTTCGCTGGTAACATCCTCCGTCGCATCGCGTCCGCCGCGGGTAAATAACTTGATGCCGTTGTATACAGCCGGGTTATGGCTGGCTGTCACGGCCGCGCCATACGGAAGATTCATGTTCTTGACTGTGAACATGATCTGCGGCGTCGGCGCAGCGAGGTTGACAAAATAAAGCCTGATGCCCTCTGCCGCCATCACCTCGGAAAACCAGATCGCCGATTCGCGGCTGAGAAAGCGGCGATCATAGCCGATGCAGAATCCCTCATGCTCAACGCCCTCATTTTTCATTTTCCGCGCCACGGCACAGGCGATACGCCGGATATTCGCCCGGGTAAATCCATCGCCGATGACCTCGCGCCAGCCGCCAGTACCAAACCGGATCATCCTTTGTTCCTCCTCGATTCCCGCCGCGGCCTGCGCGGCCGTTCGCTGTATATGATTATATTTTATCAAATCTGTCCATGGATGAAAAGACCATGCCCGGCTTTTTTCTGCGGATATGCGTCTTTCCGGCCAGAAAGGCGCAAAAAACCGGAAGCACAGATCACCGTGCTTCCGGTCGGGGTCGGTATTCACCTTGATCAGTTGGAGCCGAGATACGCATTCTTCACCGCTTCGTTGACGAGCAGCTCCTGGCCGCTGCCGGTCATGGTGATGCGGCCGGTTTCCATGACGAAGCCAAAGTCTGCGCAGCGGAGCGCCGCGTTCGCATTCTGCTCGATCAGCAGAATCGTAATGCCCTCGCTCTTGAGATCACGGATGATCGAGAAGATATCCTTGACGACCAGCGGCGCAAGTCCCAGAGAAGGCTCGTCCATCATCAGCAGCTTCGGCTTGGCCATCATCGCGCGTCCAACGGCCAGCATCTGCTGCTCGCCGCCGGAGAGCGTGCCCGCCAGCTGCCATTCGCGCTCCTTGAGGCGCGGGAAGCGGCGGTAAATATCCTTGATGCCCTCTTCGATTTCGTCCTTATCCTTGCGCAGATACGCGCCGATCTTGAGGTTTTCCTTGACGGTCAGGTTCGCAAAGACGCGCCGTCCCTCCGGCACCATCGCAACGCCCTCGGCGACGATCTTCTGCGAATTGAAGGCCGTAATATCGCGGCCCATGAAATTGATGCTGCCGTCGCTCGGCTTGACGAGGCCGGAAATCGCGCGCAGCGTCGTGGACTTGCCCGCGCCGTTTGCGCCGATCAGCGTAACGATCTGACCCTGACGAACGTCGAAGCTGATGCCCTTGAGCGCCTCGATGCCGCCGTAGTTGACCTTCAGATCGGTGACCTTGAGCATAATCATTCTTCATCCACCCCCAGATACGCCGCGATGACGGCGGGATTATCGCGCACCTCTTTGGGCGTGCCCTCAGCGATCTGCTTGCCAAAGTCGATAACATAGATGCGATCGGAAATGCCCATGACCAGATTCATATGATGCTCGATCATGAAGACGGTCAGGCCAAACTTATCTTTGATCTCCTTGATGAACACGCCGAGCTCGTCGGTCTCCTGCGGGTTCATGCCGGCCGCAGGCTCGTCCAGCAGCAGAAGCTTGGGATGCGTCGCCAGCGCGCGGGCGATTTCAAGGCGGCGCTGCTGACCATACGGCAGCGAGGTCGCCAGCTCATCGGCAACGCCGTCCAGACCGACAATCTTCAGCAGCTCCATCGCCTCTTCGCGCATCTCCCTTTCCTCCCTGCGGTTGAGGCGGAAGGTCGCGGTAAATACATTGCTGGTGCGGCGCATGTGCATGGCAATCAGCACGTTGTTAAACACCGTCTGGCTCTTGAACAGGCGGATGTTCTGGAACGTACGCGCAATGCCCAGCTTGGTAATCTTGTCCGGCGTGTGAACAATCCTGCGCGTATACTTGCCGTCGTTTTCGCCGGCATAGGTGCGCTTCATCTTGCCCGACGGGAAGTTCTCCACGATGGTCGCGCCCAGAAAATCGACACGGCCATTGGTCGGTTCATAAACGCCTGTGATACAGTTGAAGGCCGTCGTCTTGCCGGCGCCGTTGGGGCCGATCAGCGCGACGATTTCGCCCTCGTTGATGTCCATGGAGAGGTTATTGACCGCAACGACGCCGCCAAACTGCATCGTCACGTTTTCCACATGCAATACATTTCGGCTCATTGCTTGACGCCCTCCTTATTCTTTCTGCGCGGGGTAAACAGGTCCCAAAGCTCACGCTCGCCCATGATGCCCTTGCGGAAGAAGAGCACGACGATCATGATGACGACGGAGAAGACAACCATACGGAAGCCGGAGCGCATCAGCGGCACCTTGAAGGTTCCGCCGAAGAGATACATCTCCGTATCCAGAAAACGCAGCCACCATTCGCTGCAGGCAATGAACAGGAAGCTGGCCATAACCGAGCCGCTGATCGAGCCCATGCCGCCGATGACGACGATCAGAAGGATTTCGTAGGTCATCGAGGACTTGAACGCATTGGCCTGAAGGCTGCCCTGATACATCGCCAGCAGCGCGCCGCCGATGCCCGCGAAGAACGAAGAAATGACAAACGCCATCTGCTTGTGGTGGAAGAGGTTAATGCCCATCGCTTCCGCCGCAATTTCGTCGTCGCGGATCGCCTTGAACGCGCGGCCATAGGTCGAGTTAATCAGGAATACGATCACGGCTATGCAGATCGTCGCCGCCGCAAAGACAGGAATGACCGACTTGAAGGTCGGATAGGTCTTCAGCAGGTTCGAGCCGTTGGTAATCGGGCCGAGCGTATCCCACTGGATGATCGCGCGGATGATTTCCGCAAAGCCCAGCGTCGCAATGGCCAGATAGTCGCTCTTCAGGCGCAGAACGGGCAGACCGATCAGCGCGGCGAGGAGCGCGGCAAGCAGGCCCGCGGCCAAAATGCCGACAATCGCCGGAACGGTGAAATTGATGATGCCGCCTTCATAGTACTGATACACCGCCATGCGCTTGGCCATGGGGATGGTCAGCACCGCGTAGGTATATGCGCCGACGAGCATAAAGCCCGCCTGTCCCAGCGAGAACAGACCCGTAAAGCCGTTGAGCAGGTTCATCGACACCGCAATCAGCGCATAAATCGCGCCCTTCTTGAGCACGGTGATCAGCATGGAGCGCCTGCCAAAGTGCTGTTCGAGGAAATACAGCACGACAAACATGAGAATCAGCAAGCCGATATTGATAAGATTCTTCGTCGATTTCTTCATATCGCTCACCTCAAACCTTCTCAGACGTCTTCTCGCCGAACAGGCCCGTCGGCTTGAAGAGCAGGATCACGATCAGCAGCGCAAACGTAAACGCATCGGAGAACGTTGTATAGCCCAGCGCCTTGATGATGTTTTCACAGATGCCGATGATAAATGCGCCAATTACCGCGCCGGGAATGGATCCGATGCCTCCAAACACCGCAGCGACAAAGGCCTTGAGGCCCGGCATCGCGCCGACGGTCGGCGTAACGGACGTATAGTTGGAGAAATACAGCACGGAGCCCACGGCCGCCAGCAGAGAACCGATGACGAACGTCGTGGAGATAACGGAATTGATCTTGATGCCCATCAGCTGTGCCGTTTCAAAATCCTTCGAAACAGCGCGCATGGCCATGCCGATCTTCGTCTTCTGGATGATCGTGACCAGCGCGAGAACCAGCAGGATCGTAAGCACCGGCGTAATCAGCGTGACCATCTTCGTGGTCGCGCTGCCGATCGTCACAGAATCGGAAATCCACGGAATGACCGGATACTGCTTGGCCAGACCGCCCGTCACATACCACATGAGGTTCTGCAGCAGATAGCTGACGCCGATCGCAGAAATCATTACCGACATACGGGGCGCGCTGCGAAGGGGCTTATAAGCCACGCGCTCGACTGTCACGCCCAGCAGAACGGTCAGGATCACGACCAGCGGAATCGCCAGCGGCACAGGAAGCGCAGCGGCGATATACACCATAAAAAAGCCCGCGGCGGTAAAGATATCGCCGTGCGCAAAGTTGATCAGGCGCAGGATGCCGTAGACCATCGTATAGCCGACGGCAATCAGCGCATACTGACCGCCTACCGAAATGCCGGAAAGCAGGTAGGGCAGCATTTTGTCAATCATTCTTGAAAGCCTCCGTCCTGTACAAGAAGATGCCGTATTCCCATTGAATCCCCCTCCATCCCTCAGTCCCTGTCTTCCGCAGTTTCCTCAGGAATGAAGACGCCGAACCCGCATGGACGCGGGTTCGGCGGAATGACATTCGAAATCAGATAGCGTCCGATCCTTTTATGTTACTCAGCCAGTTCGGCAACAGACTGGGTCTTCACGAAGTCAAACGCAACGGTCTCGGTGTTGGCCTTCTTGATGTAAGCCATATCCTTGTTCGCATCGCCGATCTCGTCGAAGGAAATGCTGCCGGTCACACCGTTGGTCACGACGGACGGGAGCGCCTCGGCGATCGCCACGCTGTCGATAGAATCGGCAGCCTTGATGGCCTCGATGGCAACCATGTACGCGTCATAGCCCAGCGCGGAAACAGCCGCGACGATGTCGTTGCCGCCGTTGTTGGTCTTCTTATCCGGGTTGGCGTTCAGCCAGGCCTTGAAGCCCTGAACGAACTCAGCCGCAACCGCATTGCCGTCGTTCTCGTCGAAGAAGGTGGACATGCAGATGGTGAGGTTGGTGCCCTTCGCGGCGTCGAGGATAACGGAGGACTCCCAGGTATCGCCGGCCAGAATCGGCATCGCGATGTTCATGGAAGCAGCCTGGTTGATCAGCAGGGAAGCGACGGTCGTGCTGGTCGGGCTGAAGATGACATCCGCGCCGCCGTTCACAGCGTTGTTCAGGTACGCGGTGTAGTCGGAAGTGCCCTCGGTGAACTGCTCGTTGATGACGGTGCCGCCCATGGACTCGAAAGCCTTGGCGAAGTAGGTCGCAAGACCCGTGGTGTAGTCGTCGCCCAGCTGGCTGAGGACATATGCGGTCTTCGCGCCGAACTCATCCATCGCGAAGTTCGCCATGACGGTGCCCTGGAACGGATCCAGGAAGCAGACGCGCCAGTAGTAATCGCACAGAGAGGTCACGCCCGGGTTGGTCGCGGAGCAGGCAATCGCCGGAACCTCAGCGTCAGCGAAAACCTCGCCGCCCGCCATGGAGACGCCGGAGCCGTAGGAACCCAGAACGATGCTCACGCCCGCATCGACGAGCTCCTGAGCAGCGGAAACAGCCTTGTCAGTCGCGGACTGGTTGTCAACGATCACCAGTTCGACATCGTAGGTCTTGCCGCCCACTTCAACCGTGGGAACGAGGGAGTTGGCATACTCAATGCCGATAACTTCCTGCTTGCCGCCCGCGCCGTTATCGCCGGACGCCGGCTCAAACACGCCGATCTTGACGGTATCCGCCATAGCGACAGCCGCCATAGACATCATTGCAAAAACCATAACCAATGCGAGAATCCTTTTCATTCAGGTATTCCTCCTTGAAGTGATACCAGCATTATACAGAAATGCTCGTCAAATTACAACCCCTTATCCCTTATTTTTTGAAATTTCTTTCACATTTCCCCGCGTAATTCTGCATTTCCGGCATTTTACCTCGCGTTATCTGCATCGCGTGTCTCGTTTTCTTTCATTTGCTTCATCCAAGCAGAGCACAGGTGCAATCGTTTTCAGGCCCATCCTCCCTTATGCATGCAAAAAGGCGCCCTCCCGATGCTTCGGGAAAGCGCCCCTGCTCTGCCGCGCGGTATTCAGCGTCGGCGCTGCTTATTCCTCGCAGGCCGCCTTCTGGCTGTTGATCGCGCGGATCACCTCCGGCGGGAACTTCGGTTTCCGATCATAGGTATACAGACCGTTCTGCTCCTGCTCCACATCCGTCAGCTGCGTATAGCAGAATCCGCAGTGATCCGGATTGCCCAGCAGCGTTTCCGTCAATCCGCGATAACGCTCCAGGAACTCTTCCCTGCTGGCAACGCGCGAGCCATAGCCCCAGCCGTCCTTATCCGTATCGCTCCACCAGATTCCGCCGTATTCGCTGACGAAAACCGGAAGACCCGGCTTATAGAACTGTCTCTTATCAAAGCGATCGTACAGAAGCTCCGTACCCGCGCCATAGTATCCGCGGAAAATCTCCGGATTCTGTTCGTAATCATGCACATCAAAGATATCGGTTTCAACATGGAAATTGCCGGACGTATCGATGCACGGGCGGGTCGGGTCGATCGCCTTGGTGATGCGGTACGTCATGCGCAGAACGTCGTCGCGCTGCGCGCGGCCGTTCTGATCCCACGTTTCATTGAACGGGCACCATCCGATGATGCTCGGCGCGCTGTAATCCCGCTTCACCGCCGGGATCCAGTCGTTCAGGAAGTCCGCCAGCGCGCAGTCCTCGCTGTGATCGAGCCCCCAGTTCGCCATTTCGCCCCAGCAGATATAGCCCATATGATCGGCATGATACAGGAAACGGGCCTCGAACACCTTTTCATGCAGACGCGCGCCGTTAAAGCCCATCGCCATGGACATCTCGATATCCGCGCGCAGCGCAGCGTCCGTCGGCGCGGTGTAGATGCCGTCCGGATAGAAGCCCTGATCCAGCACAAGACGCTGGAAGACCGGCTTGCCGTTGATCACAAAGCGCATGCCGTCAAAGCCCACGCTGCGAAGGCCAAAATAGCTGTAAAGCTGATCGCAGACCACGCCGCCGCAGACAAGCTCCATCTCAAGATCATACAGTTTCGGATCGCCGACATTCCAAAGATGTTTTTCAGAAAGCGGCAGCACCAGCTCCGCAACGGAGCCGGACGACTTCGCGCTCGCCTCGCCCATCGCCGCGCCCTCATAGGAAGCACGGACGCTGAGCGTGCACGGACGGGAAACAATGGCCCTGACGGTTACCGTTCCTTCCTCCGCATGCGGCGTCAGGTAAACCTCTTTGATATAACAAGCATCGACCCACTCCATCCACACCGTCTGCCATATGCCCGTCGTGCGGGTATAGAAGCAGCCGTAGGATTCATACGTGTGGCTCTGCTTGCCGCTGGGCTGATGGCCACTGCGCGTATCGTCCTGCGCGCAGACGGTGATCAGGTTTTCGCCCTCCTGCAGGGCATCGGTAATATCGAAGCAGAAGGACGTATAGCCGCCCTTATGCGTGCCCACGCTTTTGCCGTTCACCCACACCTCGGTCAGATAATCCACTGCGCCGAAGTGCAGGAGCACGCGCTTGCCCTTCGCCTCTTCGGGCAGAACGACGCTGCGCTTATACCAGACGGCACGGATAAAATCCTTGTAGCCGATGCCGGAAAGCTCACTCTCGGGGCAGAACGGCACCATGATGCTGCCTGCGAGTTCCTTCTTTTCCACAAGGCCGCGCTTTCTGCCAGAATCACCCTGATCCATTTCAAACTGCCAGACGCCGTTGAGATTCATCCAGCCCGCACGCACAAACTGCGGCCTGGGATATTCGGGACGCGGAATCTGCTGATTCATTCGCTCTTCCTCCTGTCTTCCTGTATGTCATGATGCTGCAAATCTTTCCGAAACAGCATACTCTCTGTCCTTATTATAGGAAGTTTTCATGCGAATAGCAAGAAAATATCCGCCGCTATACAGAATTTCTCTGACGAGGCAGGTCTGCTCATGTCTTTACAGCCATTCCATCAGATACGCCGCAAGGCCCACGACGATCGAGCTGGAAATGCCGTACACCAGCACCGGCCCGGCGAGCGTAAAGAGCTTCGCGCCCACGCCCATGACGAGTCCCTCCCGGCGGAATTCCATCGCTGGCGCGACGACGGAGTTAGCAAAACCCGTGATCGGGACAATGCTCCCCGCGCCTGCGTATTTGCCGATCTTGTCATAGACGCCAATCCCCGTCAGGAGCGCAGCAATTGCAATGAGCGTGATACTCGTCGCTGTAGAAGCGCTTTCCACGCCGAGCAGAAGCACGTTTCCATAGAAATCGGAGATTCCCTGCCCGATGCTGCAGATCAGACCGCCGACCCAGAAGGCACGCAGCAGTCCTTTTCCGATCTCACTTTTGGGTGCCAGCCGAGCAACCAGCTGCGCATAGCGTTCGATTGTGCGCTTACTCTGCGGATTGCCCACGCCCATCCCCCCTCTCGTTTCGAATACGCATGCCATCCGGCGGCCTGCGCACGCGGACTTCCCGCGAGCCGGGACGCGGCCCGTTTTCCAGCGCACAGGGAAGCAGAACACGTCTGGATTCCAAAGTCAACACCTCCGCTTTTTACAGATAGTGTGCCTTTCATCTTCAGAATTCATACGCGCCCATGCATCGTAAAAGCCGGCCCCTTCCAACGGCGTGCCGGCTTTTACAAATCCCGATCCTATCCTCAGCGGATTATGATGCTTTCCTCTTCAATCCATCCCATTCCCAGCCGCCTTGGAATCAGCGCAAGATGCTCCGCGGATTGCGGCAGGTCAAAGCGGATATCGACATTCCAGCAGGTATCATGAATCCCGATGCCATATCCGCCGCCGACATTGGGATACTCCACACCGTCTGCAACCAGCTTATAGTCGTAAACGTATGACGTTTGATCATCGTAAACGGTATCGTTGAAATCGTCAATCCATTCCTGCGGCGCGTCAAATTCCACCACGCCGGAAATATCGACGTCGGAGATCGCCATCTGCACGCGCGCATTGTATTCCTCAAACGAAGCTTCTGCGCGCAGTTCCTGCACGGCGCCTGCGATATCCGCCGTGAAGCGCACAGGGAAATAGCCCCGGTTTTCCAGATTATTGACAGACGTACGGTATACGCCGTTTTCATCCTGACAGACCACCTGCGTATAGTAGGCGACATGCAGGAAGAAGCTGATCGTATCGCCGGGCACGTAGCCCTCGGGCAGATCCACCTGCTGGAAGCCGAATTCCGTATACGGATCCGGTTCTTCCATGCTGCTGTCAAAGATCATGAGCGGCTTGCCCCGCTCGCTGCCGTCGTCCAGCCACGCGCCGTCGCCGATGCCGAAGAGCGATTCAACAGCATAAGCACGCTCGTGCTCCGCGAAGAACGCAGCTGCCTGCGAGCGTTCCTCCTCGGTTGCGCCCGGCGTCCAGTAGGTATCCGCAAGCCGCTTGCCCGGCTCTTCCCAGTCCCATTCCTCAAAGCCCGTCGGCAAGCCTTCATGCATTTCAAAAGTCCGCTGCGGCTCGCTGATGCGGTAGGTATAGTACAGCTTGTTGCCGTCGCAGTATGCCTGGTCGACCGTCAGCTCAAACTGACGCGAGAATTGCTGGCTGAGCAGCCTGCCATAATCCGTTTCCGGATCTGCGCCGTTCATATCGCCGGCAGGCGCGAGAACCTGCTGCGTCTTGCCGACGTTGATGGCCACCTCCTCCAGATGCTCCAGCCTCTGTCGGCTCATCTCGGTATCCGGTCTGTTCACAAAGTATCCAAACAGGCCCAGCGTAGCCGCGATCGCCGCGCCGGCAAGCAGCAGCATAAGCAGCGCCGCAATCAGGACTGTTTTGGCCGGATAGCGTCTGCGGTGCATCCGATCGCCGCGCCGCCGCGCACGGGACGGACTGAATATCGCCTCCGCAAGCCTGTTCCACAGGGTATCGCGCGCCGCGCTGCCAAGGCCCGGCGCATCCGGATAGAGGAAAAGCAGACATTCGTCCACAAGTCCATGATCAATCCGCTCCGCACGCAGAGACAGCTGCCAGTCAATGAGCCTTCGCACATCCGCGTTGGTCAGGCTTCCGCTTTTTATCTTTTCCTTCATTCGCTGATCCATGTATGCCGCCTCCTTTCCGAATTATCGCAGGCCAAGGGTCATAGCGAGCACCGCATAGAAGATTTCCGGATGCGCGACCAGCTTTTTCTTCATCCGGGAAATGCGCATCCAGACGCAGTCCTCGCTCAGCCCCCACTTCCGCCCGAGTTCGCGGGCGGTATAGCCCTCCACGGCATAGGCAAGAAACAGGCGGGCATTCTCCTCGCCCAGCAAATCGCTCAGCGCCGCGACACGATCCTGAAGAAGCGCTTCCTGCTCCGGCGTCATTTCGCCCGCAGCAACGGGACGCGCCTCCTCCTCATCCAGCGAAAAGGCATGGCGCATGCCGCGGCGGTTCGTCTTGCGCTGATAGGCCTGTGCGCGGTTCTTGATCGAGAGCGTCAGCCAGCCTCCGATGTTGGGATGCTCCATCAGCTGCGCACGTTTGACCCATGCGTCCATAAAGGCTTCCTGCATCAGGTCATACAGCGTCCCCTCGTCAGCGCCGCTGCCCAGAAGATGGCGCCCCAGGCGAAACAGATAATCCGCATGCTCGCCGTATATTGATTCAAACCATTCCTGTTCGTTCATCTTTTCATACTCCTTTGCACATTCATGCACATCAGCGCCATAACCTCATTTATTATACATCCTTTTGCACCCGGCCGCTACAGCTGTATACGGATTCAGCCCCTTGATCGGCGCGCTCAGTCAAGGCTTTCGCTGATTACCCGTGATCCATATTCCTCGTTCAGCGCGGCAATCGTCATGCGCCCGGCCAAGCCGTCCTGCTTGAGCCCTTTCTTCCTTTGGAATGCGCGCACAGCCGCATCTGTCATGCTGCCAAAATAACCCGTCGGCTCCACATCCATATACCCCAGATCAGCGAGCATCCTTTGCAGCATCCGGACGTCCGCCGAGCGCTCGCCCCGCCGGAGCGTTCTGTCTGCGCTGAGCACGCTTATCGTCTCCTCCTGCGGCAATTCCATCACAGGCGTCTGTTCATCCGCTGTTCCTGCTTCCTCCCGGAGCTTTTCCAGCGTGATCGGACCCGCGACGCCATCCGAGCTCAGGCCATGCGCCCGCTGGAAACGGCGCACCGCCTCCTTGGTCAGATTGCCGTATCTGCCCGTGACTGTTCCATGATAATAGCCCAGCTCATCCAGCGCAGCCTGCAGCGCGCGCACGGCTTCTCCGGCGCTGCCCTTTTTCAGCAGCTGCGACGCAGGCGTTTCCTCCGTCTCGCCCGTTCCCGTCTCCTCCGATACGGCCAGATCGACGTCCGCCTCGCGATAGAGAATCCTCAGCGTCTGCTCATCCGCCGCGCCTGTCTGCGCAAGCCCGTGTCTTCTTTGGAATTTCCTGACGGCCGCCTCCGTCTTCGAGCCGAAATGTCCCGTGATATCCGCATAATAGTAATCCAGTTCCTCCAGCGCGCGCTGAATCGTTTCGATTTCCTCGGCGCTGTCCCCATAGCGATAGCTCTGCGCCGAAGCGGCGCCGCACAACAGCAGCGCAAAACACGCCAGCACAAACGCAGCGATTCTTGTCATATGCATCTTCCTCCATGTCCGGCCCGGATTTCCGCGCCTCCTTTTTCCGGATATTTCACGCGCGCCGGAAAACCTGACACCGGAAATACACTTTTTTCTTTTTTCTTTCAAGAATCATACAGAACAGCGATGATTCCACCGTTTTCATTCCGAATCAGGGTTGACTTTCTTCCGGTATTTGTATATAATATGTCGCTAGAGAGCTTATGCCCTTGGATGACCGTGGCACCGAGCAGGGTCGCGCATTACACTGGTGCAGCTACACTTGCTGCTCCCTCTTCCAGTGGAGTCAACCGGACGATGAGGTCTCTAGCCACAATGTTTGATTGAATACTTTCTGGAGGGAAATTCAAAATGCCGAATATCAAGTCCGCTATCAAGCGTGTTACCGTTACCGAGCACAAGACCCTGCGCAACAAGATGGTCAAGTCCGCCACCAAGACCGCGATGAAGAAGTTCAACACCACTGTTTCCGTTGAGACCATGACCAAGGCTGTCGCTGCTGTCGATAAGGCTGCCGCCAAGGGCGTCATCTCCAAGAACGCCGCGAACCGCCAGAAGGCTCGCATGGCCCGTGTGCTGAACAAGGCTGAGTAATTCACGCTTTTTCCCCTCCCTTTCGGGAGGGTTTTTTATTTGGAACGGCAAAAGAAAAGGCACTGCAGCATGCAGCGCCTTTTCTTTTGCTTTGCATTTTTCCGGATCAGGAGAACATGCTCTCCAGCTCCTCATATTTTTCATGTGTGATCAGCGCATCCTGATCGGTTCCCACCAGATGCACAACATACGTCCAGCGGCCATAGGGCGTGATGCTGTCAATCACATTCAGGTTGATGATATAGGACTTATGGCACCGGAAGAAGATCTTCGGATCGAGCCTGTCCGCCACATCCCCAAGCGCCTCGCTCGTTTCGAAACGGCGTCCGTCCGTCGCATAGAGCACAGTCGAACGATTCTCCCGCTGGACGAGCAGAATATCCGCCTGATTGATGAAATTCACGCCTTCCTTATGCCGCAGCATGATCCTGCCCGTAGCCGCGCCGCGCGCCCTGCTCACGGAAAGCGCAGTCTCCTTCTGCGCCGGCTCGCCGCGGCCGGCAATCACCTTGCGGATGCGTTCGAGCGTCTTCATTACGCGCTCAAGCTTGAAGGGCTTGATCATGTAATCGAACGCATAGACCTCAAACGCCTGCGCCATATAGTCGTCATGCGCAGTCGCAAAAATGATGATCGTATGCGGGTCGGTATCCTGAATCGCCTTCGCACATTCAAGCCCTGTCATCCCCGGCATTTCCACATCCAGAAAGCAGACATGCGGCTTATGCTTTTCCACAAGTTCCAGCGCAGACGCGCCGTTATCTGCCTCCGCGCAGAGCACAAAGCCTTCGGCTTTCTCGATCATCCTGCGCAGAATCATGCGCATGCCTTCCTGATCGTCTGCGATGACAACGCGAATCAGCTGCTCATCCATGGTATTTATCGTCTGCTCCTTTGCGCGGCCATGCGGCCGGACGGTCTGGTCAATATTTCGCTCATGATCACGCCGCGAAGAATATCCTGCGCCGCCGGGTTTTCCCCGGTTTCCTCCGGGAATGTTCCGCTCTGGGGCGCATCGCTGTCAAAGTCATATGCGCCGCCGGCATGGCAGGGATCCTCGCCCTCCTGCGCGCGCTCAAACGCCGACTGCGTAACCTCATGCAGATGCAGGGGACGCGTTTCGCAGCCCGCCTTCTTCTGCGCGCTCTGGCCAAACGCCTCAGCAAACCCCTTTTCCGTCTCCCGGGTACGCCCCGCCTCGCGTGCATCCTGCCTTGCGCCCTGTGTCCGCGTGCGTATCGGACCGCGTTTTTCAGCGTTCCGCTTTCTCGCGTTCTGTTTTTTCTTCTGGGAAGCGGAACCGAAAACAAGGTAGACCACAAACGCGATCAGCAAAACAGCAAAATCTTCCACGTTCAATCCCCCTGTCCGAAACAGTCAGTCGTCGTTATTTCTTTACCGGCTGCGTCTGTCCCATGGATGCGATCGAATCGCGCATGGACGTATCGGCAATGGTGTTCTGCATCTGATAGTAATCCATCACGCCCAGCTTGCCATCGCGCAGCGCAGCGGCCATCGCCTTGGGCACCTCCGCCTCGGCTTCGATAACCTTGGCGCGCTGCTCCTGGGCGGCAGCCTTCATCTCCTGCTCGCGGGCGACGGCCATAGCGCGGCGCTCCTCCGCCTTCGCCTGCGCGATTCGGCGATCGGCCTCCGCCTGATCCATCTGCAGCTGAGCGCCGACATTGCGGCCCACATCCACATCGGCGATATCAATCGACAGGATCTCAAACGCGGTGCCGGCGTCCAGGCCCTTGCCCAGCACGGTCCTGGAAATCAGATCCGGATTCTCCAGAACTTCCTTATGCGTCTGCGCAGAACCGACAGTCGTAACGATGCCCTCGCCAACGCGCGCAACGATCGTCTCCTCGCCCGCGCCGCCGACCAGACGCTCAATGTTTGCGCGCACGGTCACGCGCGCCTTGGCGCGCAGTTCGATACCGTCCTTCGCGATGGCCGCAACGACCGGCGTCTCGATGACCTTGGGGTTAACGCTCATCTGCACAGCCTGCAGGACGTCGCGTCCGGCAAGGTCAATCGCGCAGGCCTCCGGGAAATCCAGCTTGATATTCGCGCCGCGCGCCGTAATGAGCGCGGTGATCACACGGTCGAGATTGCCGCCGGCAAGGTAGTGCGCTTCCATCTTGCTGATCTCCATATTCAGTCCGGCTTTTTCGGCCTTAATCAGCGGCGCCACGATCTTCGCCGGGGAAACCCTGCGGATTTTCATGCCCACGAGAGTGAAAATCGAAACATGCACGCCGGAAGCCAGCGCAGAAACCCACAGCCCCAGCGGAATAAAGCTCAGAAAAACGATGATCGCAATGATGATGACAAAAATCAGAATGATACCTTCGAACATGGTATTCTTCTCCTTTCAGAATCCTCTTGTCAGAATCCTCCCGCGCACGCGCGCCCTTCCTCCATCTATCCTGAGCCGCGCCTCAGTTTCCGCCGAGCTGGCGGACAACGATGCGCGCACCATCCACACTGATGATTTCAATCGGCATATCGCGCTCAACAAAGTCGCCTTCCGTGACGACATTCAGCCGGACGCCGTCAAAATCGCCGATGCCGGCCGGCCGAAGCACACTGCCGGTCTTTCCCGTTCTGCCGACAAGCACCTGCATATCTCCGTGATATTCCAGCTCCTGCTTATCATCCAGGAACAGCTCCGACCGGCCCATGCCACCGCGCGCCGCCGCGCGCAGCACCCACGAAATCAGCACCGCCAGCACAGCAATGACGACAAGCAGAATCCCGACCGCCGTCAGCATGCCGTAGTGCATGGCAGCGAGCAGAACGCCCGCCCCGATGAGCACCATGCCGGAAATGCCCGGCAGGCCAAAGCCCGGCAGAAATACCTCCACGATGATCAGCGCCGCGCCCAGCAAAACACAAAGCAGCATCGGCAGATTCGCGATCAGATTGGCCATCATAGGATTACCCCCTTCTTTCGTATCATCAGCATACCACAGCCAACGCGCAAGGAAAAGTGTTTTTGTCTCAAATGTCCTTTTCAGCGTCCGAAACCGCAGGTTCAGCCCCGGCCCAGCATCGCGGCAAGGCGGCGGACGTCCTCTTCATACACGCTTTCCAGAGACCGGTTATAAATCAGGCTCGCCGGATGATACAGCGCAAAGAGCGGAAGTCCCGTTTCGCCGGCAGGAATGATCCTGCCATGCACCTGCCCGATGGTCTGTTTCGATCCGGTCAGCGCCTGCAGCGGCACATTGCCCAGCGTCGCGATCATCTCCGGCGCAATCTCGTCGATTTCCCGGATCAGCCACGGCCGAAAAAGCGCCGTCTCCTCCCGGGTCGGCGGGCGGTTGGAGAGCCGGCCTGTCTTTCCCGTCTTGGTCGGCCGGATTTTGACGGTATTGGAAATGTAGATTTCCTCGCGCTTCATGCCCGCCAGTTCGAGAAAGCGGTCGAGATTCTTTCCGGCTTTGCCGACAAAGGGCCTTCCCTGCAGCGTCTCCTGTTCACCCGGCGCTTCGCCGATGAGCATCAGCTTGGGCTTCTTTGGCCCCTCTCCAAAGACCAGCGCGCTTTCCCTGCCCGGCATGACGCCGGCAATCAGTTCCCGCAGTTCGCGCTTATATTTGTCCACAAGCTTTCCACCTTTCCCCCGCAGAAGCAGCGCTTATCCCTGCGGATATGCGCCCAGTTCCTTCAGTTTATCCCGGATCGCCTTGAAATCCTCCCATGCGGGCCGTTTTTTATCCATATCGCGCAAAAGCGCAGCCGGATGAAAGGTCGGCATGAACCATATGCCCTTGCGCAGCTGCCATACGCCGCGATCGCGCGTGATGCGGATATGATCGCCCAGCAGCGCGCGGGCCGGCGTCGAGCCGAGGCAGACGATGATCTTCGGCCGGACCAGCGCAACCTGCTGACGCAGATAATCCATGCAGGCCGCGCGCTCATCCGCTTCCGGCACGCGGTTCTGCGGCGGACGGCACTTGACGATGTTGCAGATATAGACCTGATCGCGCGTCATGCCGATCGCGGCAAGCATTTTATCCAGCAGCTGACCGGCCGCGCCGACAAAAGGCCTTCCGGTTTCATCCTCCTGCTGCCCCGGTCCTTCTCCGATCAGCATCAGACTCGCGTGGATATCGCCCTCGCCAAGAACGACGTTTGTTCTCGTCTGGCAAAGCCGGCATCTTTCACAGCCAAATACAGCTTCCGTCAGCGTCGGCCACGAGGTCTTCATATGCGCTCATCCCTTCCAAAGAACGTATGCCCGATACAAAAAGCGGCCTCTTCCCGCAGGATGAAGCCTCATTTCTTTGCCGCATCGGTAATGATCACCGCATCGGTAATGTTGTCCGTCAGATCTGCAAACGTCACCGAAAGATCCTGCCGCAGCCATGAATACAGGCTTCCCAGCATCAGCAGAAGGACGATAATCGCCGCGGACGCAGCCGCTGCGCTGAAGACGTCGACCACGCCCGCAGCCACGCGATAACCGATCCGGCTGTTTGATTTCTTCTTTTTCTTCACGAAGCCACAACCCCTCGTCAGGATAACGATTTCCTGCAAATATTGTACCCCATCGCCCAAGGCCGTGTCAATACAAAGCGCACAGACGCGCCTTCCGCCCGTTTTTTACAGATAATCCATCCAGGCTCCGTCCGCCTCTTCCCGACCGGTCAGCTCGCCGTGATCCAGCAGCTTGTCAAACCCCCGCTGGCGAAGCGCCTCATAGCAGACAATTGCCACAGAATTGGACAGATTCAGACTGCGCGCGCCGCTGACCATGGGGATGCGGATGCAGCGGTCATAGACGCGCTCAAGCAGGTTTTCCGGAAGCCCGCGGGATTCACGGCCGAAGACCAGAAACACGTCCTCAGGATATTCCACCTGCGCATAGCTGTGCGGCGCCTTGGTGCTGGCATAATAGAACTGCGCGTCCGGATACTGCCTCAGCACATCGGAAAAGTCCGGATGGACATGCACCTTGACCAGCGGCCAATAATCCAGCCCCGCGCGCTTCAGATACTTATCCTCCAGCTTATAGCCCAGCGGCTCAACCAGATGCAGTTCGCTGCCCGTCGCCGCGCAGGTTCGCGCAATGTTGCCGGTATTCTGCGGAATCTCAGGTTCAATCAGGACGATATGGATCATACATTCTCTCCTCAAACATGATCTGTTTTCCTGCCGGGAAAACCAATCTACGCTGTATTCTACCTCAAATTCCCGGTCTGCGCAAGCCATCCTTGACAAGCTGCCCGCAGGACATGTATCATAGCTTTGCTATACAAAAGGAGGAAATCCCGTGAATCAGTCCATCACCAAGGCCCGGGGCATGGCGATGCTCATCTTCGTCAATGTCATGTGGGGACTTTCGTTTATCTTTTCAAAGGCCGCGCTTGCCGAAGGCATGCCCGCCATGACGCTTGCCTTCATCCGGTATCTGCTGACGGCGGCGATGATGATCCCGCTGTGTATCCGGATGGAGGGCGGCATACGGCTGTATCGATGGGCGCCGCTGGCCCTTGCGACAACGCTGCTGGGCATCACCGTCTATTTCTTTTTTGAATACACCGGCCTGCAGCGGACGACCGCTTCCGCCGCTTCGCTGATTCTCGCACTGGTTCCGATGATGACGCTCCTTTACCGCGTCCTTTTCTGCCGAGAACGCATCTCTCCTGTCCGTTGGGGCGCCGTCGCGCTCTCTCTGATCGGTGCGTATCTCGTCATCATGACCGACGGAAGCGAAGGCGCGGGTACGCTTGCCGGCAATCTGCTCATGGTCTGCGCCTGCCTGTGCTGGACGGGCTATATCCTCACAACGCCCAGGCTGATGGAAAACTGCTCGTCCATGCGCGTGAGCACCTGGCAGGCGATCGCAGGCGCCATGACGCTTGCTCCCTTTGCGCTCTATGAGCGCGAAAGCTGGGTGCCTGTATCGCCGACGGCATGGCTGTGCATCTTTCTGCTCGCCGCAATCTGCTCTGCCCTGTGCTACGTCCTGTACAACGACGCCATCCGCGTAGTCGATACGCTGACCGTATCGCTGACGATCAACCTCAACCCCGTCGCAGCGTGTATCGGCGGCGCGCTCCTGCTTTCCGAGCGGATGACCGGCATGCAGCTTTGCGGCGGCGCAGCCATCGTCCTTTCGATGATCATCGACGCCCTGGAAACAGGACGCACAAAAAAACAGGGTTGACATTCGTATTTTCGCACCGTATAATACGAAAAGAAGCGACGAAGGGAACAAGTACGCTCGCCGCATGTGATCAAGAGAGCTGCCGGATGGTGCAAGGCAGCATCACATGGCCTGCGGAATACATCCCGGAGCTCGGCCCCGAACAGCAAACCGCTCAGTAGGCCGCCGCCGGTACGCCGGATACAGCGTGCAGCCCGTGATCTGCGGGCGGTGAGGAGGTCTGCCGCAAGGCTGCCTCGAACGGAAGTGGTACCGCGTGATTTCACGCCTTCCTGATTGTAAGGAGGGCGTTTTTCTTTTGCTCTCCTGCCCCATTACATTCTTCTAACGGAGGGATACCCCATGGCACAGCACATTCTCGACATCCTCAAGGAGCGCGGCTTTATCGCGCAGGTCACCTATGAGGAAGACCTGTACAAGCAGCTCGAAAACCCGACCACCTTCTACGTCGGTTTCGATCCGACCGCTGATTCCCTGCACATCGGCCACTACATTCCGATCATGGCGATGGCGCACATGCAGCGCGCCGGCCATAAGCCGATCGCCCTGATGGGTGGCGGTACCGCGATGATCGGCGACCCGTCCGGCAAGACCGATATGCGCAAGATGATGACCGTCGAAACCATCGACAACAACGTCGCGCAGATCAAGCAGCAGATGGGCCGCTTCCTCGATTTCAGCGAGGATAAGGCGATCATCGTCAACAACGGCGATTGGCTCCGTCATCTGAACTTCATCGACTTCATGCGCGATATCGGTTCCACCTTCTCCGTCAACAAGATGCTGACGGCGGACTGCTACAAGGCCCGCATGGCGACCGAGAACGGCCTTTCCTTCCTGGAGTTCACCTACATGCTCATGCAGAGCTATGACTTCCTGGAGCTGTATAAGCGCTATGGCTGCCGCCTGCAGATGGGCGGCAACGACCAGTGGAGCAACATGCTCGGCGGCGCGGATCTCATCCGCCGCAAGGAGCAGACCTCCGCTTTTGCGTGCACATTCCAGCTGCTGCTGACCCACGATGGCCGCAAGATGGGCAAGACCGAGAAGGGCGCCCTGTGGCTCTCCGCGGAGAAGACCAGCCCGTACGACTTCTATCAGTACTGGCGCAACATCGACGACAAGGACGTCGGCAAGTGCCTCGGCCTTCTGACCTTCCTGCCGATGGA